>JAQBYK010000043.1 GCA_027622635.1 bacterium | reverse complement strand
AAACCATATGATCATCTTCATCATACCACGCCTTATGCCTATAGCAGAGATCACGAAACACTAATTCCACTCTGCAAAAATCATCACGAGTTTATGCATAATGGACTGGTGGGATTTCAAGGAAGTGATCCGGAAAAGTGGAAACTTAGCCTTCATACTCAAACAAATTACTACGACTATCTATACAGAAAAGCACGACAATTCAGTTGAAAACGACCAACATCCATAGAGCAAACCAGATAATTTAAACTAAAACCACCGGCATCCATAGAGCAGAGCACCACAATTCAAACTAAAACGACCGAATTGTTTGGCGAAATTGTTTTAGTGTGCCGGGTAAAATACTTAAATCCCTTACACTAAAATATACCCTCAATACATGGAAAAAAAGCCACAAAAATGCTACAATTACAAGAGCTGACAACTCTAAAACGGCAAATGCCACAATTACAACAACCAATTACTCAAAATGGCAAAATGTACATTTAAAGCTTCAATAGTTGGCTGCGGGAGTGTTGGCGCAACCACAGCCTACGGATACCTCTTATCCGGATCTGTAACAGACCTCGCCCTGATTGACGTAAACAAGGGTAGGGCGCAGGGATTGGCACTTGACCTTGAGCACGCCCTGCCCTTTACTCCGCACATTGAAGTTGAGGCATCTGATGATCTCAAAATTTGCCGAGGATCAAGCATAGTTGTAGTAACTGCCGGTAAAAGGCAGGAGAAAGGAGAAACACGTTTGGATTTGGTAAATGCAAATAAAAAAATCTTTGCCGGCATAATACCCAAAATAGCCAAAGCAGCTCCAAACGCAATCCTTATAATAGTCTCAAATCCGGTTGATGTTCTTACATATGAAGCTATCAAACTTTCCGGGTTCCCAAAAGGCAAGGTTTTTGGGTCGGGCACGGTTTTAGACTCAGCACGGCTCCAATATCACATATCAGAACAACTCAAAATACATCCGGGCAGCATAGATGCATACGTCTTTGGGGAGCATGGAGATAGCTCATTCCCGGTTTACAGCTCGGCAAATATTTTAGGGAAATCAATCTTCGATTTTGAAGGTTTTTCTAAGAAAAAAGCAGAAGAATGTTTTAAGGAAACAAAAAACGCGGCATATCGCATAATCCATGACCAGGGATTCACATGTTATTCTATTGCAACAGTACTTAGAGAACTTACAGAAGCAATTTTCGAGGACAAAAAACAGGTATTTACATTATCAACAAAGCTAAACGATTATTACGGACATAAAGATGTTTGTATAAGTGTCCCATGTGTACTTGGCAGGAATGGAATCGAAAAAACAATCCAGGTTCCGCTTGATCAAGAGGAACAAAAACTTCTAACAAAGAGTGTAGAAACCATAAAGGAATTCCTATAGGAATATGTGAACATCACTTAACTTCACTTTTGATACGAGGTCATATATTATTAATTCATGTTGAAAGCCTCGGATCTATTTGTGAAATCACTTGAGAAAGCAGGTGTGAAATATATTTTTGGCATTCCCGGTGAGGAAAATTTGGACTTTCTAGATTCTCTAAAGAGATCCAAGATAAAAATGATCGTAACACGGCACGAACAAGCGGCTGGGTTTATGGCTGCCACAGTAGGGAGGCTAACAGGAAAAGTAGGTGTTTGTCTCTCGACTCTTGGGCCAGGAGCTACAAATTTCACAACCCCGGCTGCATATGCGCAGCTCGGTGCAATGCCCATGCTCATGATAACTGGACAAAAACCTTATAGGAATAACATGCAGGGGCAATTTCAGATTGTGGATGTTGTAGGAATGATGAAGCCATTAACGAAATTTACAAAGAAAATCACAAAGAATGAGCAAATTTCGGAAATTCTTGACCGTGCACTCCAATTAGCGGAAGAAGAAAGGCAAGGCCCAACACATATAGAACTTCCTGAAGATATTGCAGGTGAAAATACCACTTCAAAAGCATTCAATACTAAATCATCAAAGCCGAAGCCGGCATCAAAACAAGCAATCCAAAATGCAATAAAGAAGATATTGCAGGTGAAAACGCAAAAGCAAGCGTATTCAGAGCAAGTGCCATCATGTCTAAGTCTGCTTCCAAACAAGCAATCCAAAATGCAATAAAGATGATAAAAGGAGCAAAACGGCCACTTATATTACTCGGTATGGGGGCAAATAAAAATAATCTCTCAGCATTATTAACCGCCTTTCTTAAAAAAACCGGAATATATTTTCTAAATACACAAATGGGGAAAGGGGCCATAGATGAAAGAAGTCCACAGTTTCTGGGGACCGCAGCACTTAGTGCAAATGATCATGTACATTTCGCAGTTGAGGACAGTGATTTAGTCATTGCTATAGGACATGATGTTTACGAAAAACCTCCATTCATAATGAAAAAGAATGGAGCAAAAGTTATCCATATCAATTATTACACATCTCAGGACCCTAAAGTATATTTTCCGCAACTGGAAGTGATAGGCGATGTACAAACAACTCTTAAAACACTAACTAAAAGCATCAAGAATCAAGCCAATTGGGACCAGAAATGTTTCAAAACGGTTAGAGATGATGTGATGCAAAATATGGACGCCGGTTCAAAGGAAAACAAATTCATTCCTCAAAGAATAATTGCCGATATCAGGAAAGTGATGCCTGATGATGGCATCATTACGCTGGACAACGGTATGTACAAGATCTGGTTTGCAAGGCACTACAGAGCGTATCAGTCCAACACTATTTTGCTTGATAATGCACTTGCCACTATGGGAGCGGGATTGCCTTCCGCTATTGCGGCAAAACTTCTTTATCCAAAGAGGAAGATTGTTGCGATTTGTGGTGATGGTGGATTTATGATGAATTCCCAGGAGTTGGAGACGGCTGTAAGGCTTAGGCTGGACATTCTCGTAATCATTCTAAATGATAATGCTTTCGGCATGATAAAGTGGAAACAAAAGAATTTGGGATTTAAGGATTATAGTCTGGACCTCGGTAATCCAAATTTCATAGAATATGCAAGAAGCTATGGTGCTCATGGATGTAAAGTAAAGGACCCTAACGAACTCGTCAAAATGATGAAAAAATGCATGAATATGGGAGGTGTCCACTTAATTGAGGTGCCAATTGATTATTCGCTTAATCATATCGTTTCACCTCAAGAGCTCAAAAGTAATGTAGCGCCATGTAAAATTAACCAATGAAAAGATGAAATCCATAAATCCGGCCACAGGAGAAGAAATTCAAACTTATGAAGAATTAACAGAAGATCAGATCACAGCAAAAATTGCTAAGGGACAGGAAGCTTTCAAAGAGTGGAAGATGAAAAGTTTTGCAGATAGAGCTGCTTTAATGCGTAAAGCTGCGGAACTACTAAGAGCTAATGCCAGAAAATACGGAGAAACCATGGCTAAAGAGATGGGCAAACCTATAAAGGCCGCGGTAGCAGAGTCGGAAAAATGTGGACTGGTTTGTGATTTCTATGCCGATAACGCGGAAAAATTCTTGGCAAATGAAATAGTTGAAACCGATGCTTCAGAGAGTTTTGTGGAGCATGATCCAATGGGGATCATTTTAGCTGTCATGCCCTGGAATTATCCCTTTTGGCAGGCATTTAGAGCAGCAGCTCCAACCATTATGGCAGGGAATGTTATGCTACTCAAACACGCCTCAAATGTCCCGCAGTGCGGTATAGAAATAGAAAGTATTTTCACCGAAGCGGGATTCCCCGAGGGAGTTTTTCAAAATCTGACAATAGGTTCGGCAAAAGTCGAAGCGATAATCCGGGACGAAAGGATAAAAGCGGCGACGCTAACAGGAAGTGAATACGCAGGATCTCAAGTGGCTTCTCAGTGCGGGAAAGAGATAAAGAAAACAGTTCTTGAATTGGGGGGCAGCGACCCATTTATTGTGCTGGCAGATGCCGACTTGGATAAATCATGTGAAGTAGGGGTAAATGCACGTTTCCAAAATGGTGGACAAAGTTGCATTGCCGCGAAGCGCTTCATCGTTGTAGAAGAACTATTTGACGAGTTCATAGGGAAATATAAGGGGATTCTTGCATCACAAAAAATTGGAGACCCAATGGATGAAGACACAAACATCGGACCACTGGCCACAGAACAAATATTCAATGATATAGTTGAACAGGTCGATAAATCGGTGGAAATGGGGGCGGAGATAATTGCCGGGGGCAAGAGACATGGAGAAAAAGGATTTTTTTACGAACCAACAATTTTAAGCAACGTGACAAAAGGTATGCCTGTTTATGACCAAGAAACATTTGGGCCCGTCTCCGCCATTATCAAAGTAAAAGACGCCGAGGAAGCAATAAAAGTGGCTAACGACACGCACCTGGGCCTCGGCGCCAGCCTCTGGACGCAAGATCTGGATAAGGCCAAAGATTATGTAAGACGCATAAACGCAGGTGCGGTTTTCGTCAACGGCATGACAAAATCTGATCCAAGACTACCTTTCGGAGGGATCAACAGGTCGGGCTACGGCCGTGAACTGTCCCATCACGGAATAAAGGAATTCGTAAATGCTAAAACCGTATGGATAGCATAATGACCAATCGGAATGATTTTTGGTGGCTTAGCCCGCTTATTATTGTAATTGCAGGAATAATCGCCGGTGGTTATCTAACTTGGGCTGCATTTCAGGGAGAATTTTTTGAGTGGGGGCCATATCTCTCACCGGTTTATTCATCACCCTACGTGCCGTCCTGGTGGAAATTATCACCGGCATTTCTTTTACTGTGGATACCGGCCGGATTTCGCATAACCTGTTATTATGGGCGCAAAACCTATTACAGAGCGGTATTTGCAGATCCGCTTGCCTGCGGAGTAGAAGAACCATATAGGAA
Source organism: bacterium (assembly GCA_027622635.1). Lineage (GTDB taxonomy): Bacteria > Patescibacteriota > Gracilibacteria > UBA1369 > LOWO2-01-FULL-3 > JAQBYK01. The sequence continues at coordinate 4,202 of JAQBYK010000043.1, read as the reverse complement.
AAAGTACAAAGGAGAATCCAAATTCCCATTTATTCTTCAGAATATTCACCGATATTTTTTGTATTTTGCACTGATTCTACTGGTTTTGCATTGGACGGAACTCATTCTCTCGGTTTTCTATAATGGTTCACTATATTTTGGTATGGGTACCTTGATCATTTTACTGGATACTCTGGCATTATCATTCTATGTGTTTGGCTGCCACTCTCTCCGCCATATAGTTGGAGGCAAAACACGATGTTTTTCCTGTGATGGCTGTCCTAAAAAGGCCAAAATAAGCCACGGCATCTGGAAAAAGGTAAGTCTTTTCAACACGTTTCACAATCGCTGGTTTTGGATCAGCCTATTCTCAGTTGGAGTAGCCGATCTTTACATTCGCTTACTTGCAATGGGCATTCTGGGATCTGACCCGCACATAATTTTATGAACTACGAAACTCACAACTACGATATTTTGATAGTTGGCGCCGGAGGTGCCGGACTTAGGGCAGCTATCGAAGCAACAAATGACAAATCAGTAAAAGTTGCCGTTGTCTGCAAATCTTTACTTGGAAAGGCTCATACAGTCATGGCCGAGGGAGGTATGGCAGCGTCACTGGACAACATGGAGGGAGAAGATAATTGGGAAGTGCATTTTCGCGACACAATGAAAGGAGGAAAGTTCCTCAGCAATTGGGAAATGGTTGAAATACACGCCAAAGAATCCGCGGAAAGGGTGCGAGAACTGGAAGAATTTGGCGCAGTGTTTGATCGTACGGAAGATGGTGACATTCATCAAAGACCTTTTGGAGGTCATACCTTTGCCAGATTAGCACACGTCGCGGATCGCACGGGCCTTGAAATGATTCGTACTCTTCAGGATAAAGCAGTACATCAGGGGATAGATGTCTTCATGGAATACCGTATAACAAAACTTTTTAAGGATGGAGATCGGATCTCCGGAGCCCTTTGTTACAACAGAAATGACGGAAAATTCACGCTATTCCAGGCAAAAGCAATAATTCTTGCGACAGGAGGTTGCGGGAAGTGTTTTGCTGTCCAAACTAACTCCTGGGAAGGAACCGGAGATGGCCACGCATTAGCCTATGAGGTTGGAGCGGAGTTAATGGACATGGAGTTCATGCAATTTCACCCCACCGGTATGGTCTGGCCTTTGTCAGTAAAAGGGGTTTTAGTCACAGAAGGGGTACGCGGGGAAGGAGGTATTCTTAAGAATTCGAGAGGGGAACGTTTCATGTTTAACTATATTCCCGATTCATTCAAGAATGATGTCGCAGACAATGAAGAAGAAGCAAACGCATGGGTCAAAGGAGATCGTCAAAAAAACCGTAAACCACCTGAACTTCTGACTCGTGATGTTGTGGCAAAGGCTATTTTAGAGGAAGTCAAAGCCGATCGAGGCTCTAAACACGGCGGCGCATATTTAGACATAGCGTCTGAGCAGTCACCCGACTATATAAAAAAACGTCTGCCTAGCATGTACCATCAATTTATGAGACTTGCAGACGTTGATATCACAAAGGATCCTATGGAAGTAGGCCCAACAGCCCACTACATAATGGGGGGGATAAAAGTAAATCCGCAAACAACAGAAAGCAAAATAAAGGGACTATTCGCGTCCGGAGAAGTGGCGGCAGGGCTGCATGGTGCCAATAGACTTGGTGGAAATTCTTTAACCGACCTTTTGGTGTTTGGGAAAAGATCCGGGGAATATGCACTGAAATATGCCAAAAATTGCGAAAAAACCCCATCAGTTTCAAAAGAAGAAGTTGATAGAGCCATCGAGGAATTACTTAAACCACTTGGGAAAGAAGAAGGAGAAAATCCATTTACTGTGCAAAGTGAACTTAAAGAAACCATGGGAAAATACTGCGGAATAATTCGTGAGGAAAAAGAAATTGAAAAAGGAATCAAAATTATTGAAGAATTAATGAAAAAGGAAGTGGCTGTCCCGGATCACCGCGATCTAAATACGGCCTGGCATGCTTATGTCTCTCTAAAATCACTTTTGACCGTTTCACTGGCTCTGGCAAAATCGGCTTTAGCGAGAAAGGAAAGCCGCGGTGCGCATACACGTTCTGACTATCCGGGATACGATGAAGCCCTAGGCAAAGTTAATATCATTTTAAATAAATCTGGAGAGGACATGAAAGTCAGTAAAAATCCGCTACCGCAACTACCGGAAAATCTACAAAAAATAATTGATAAATATGAACAGTAAGTTTCGCATATACCGTGGAAACCAACAAAAAGCGGAGTACAAAGATTATGAAATTGAAGTTCAGGAAGGAATGGTGGTTTTAGATGCTGTGCACAAGATCCAGGCAGAGCTTGAGCCGGACCTTGCTGTACGCTGGAATTGCAAAGCTGGCAAATGTGGCTCCTGTAGCGCGGAAGTCAACGGCAAGCCCGTCCTTATGTGTATGACTCGCTTAAGTAGTCTGCCGGAAGGTCCGGTTCAAATTGGCCCAATGAAAGCATTCCCACTCATAAAAGATCTGGTTACAGATGTCTCCTGGAATTATGAACAAAACAAGAAAATCACACCATTCACTCCGTCAAAGGATACGGTTTGGAAGATGCAGCAACGAGATGTTGAAAGGGCACAAGAATTCCGCAAATGTATAGAATGTTTTCTCTGCCAAGACGTTTGTCACGTGCTCAGGACTCACAAAAAACACGATCAATTCTTTGGCCCTCGCTTTTTCGTAAGAACAGCATCTCTGGATATGCATCCGCTTGATACGGTCAATCGTACGGAGTTACTCAAAGAAAAAGGAGGAATCGGCCTCTGCAACATCACAAAATGCTGTACGGAAGTCTGTCCCGAAGACATAAACATCACAGATAATGCGATAATTCCCATGAAAGAAAGAGTCGCCGATCAGTACTACGACCCTATAAAAACCTTCTGGGGAAAACTGTTTAAGAAAAATGTGAAATAGAGGGAAAAAGCCAAAGATCCAACTGCGCGATCAGGATTTCATCCTGTCGCACATTATGGTGGGCCTGGTTGGATTTGAACCAACGACCAATCGATTATGAGTCGACTGCTCTAACCCCTGAGCTACAGGCCCAAATTTTAAAAATCATACCACTCAGGTACGCGAAAAATTCTAGTATAAAAACAGATCTAAAGCAAACAACTTAATTTATGCTTTTGCCTCTGCTTTTCCTGGCTTTTCAGGAGTGGATGCTTCCTTCTTGGTTTCACCTTTCTTCTGTAATTCATTCAGAGCTCTTGCAACTCGGGATTTTTTACGATCAGCATTATTGGGATGAATTATCTTTTTCTTACATGCTGTGTCAATGATTGAGAAAACTGAAGGTAATAGCTTTTCTGCATCTGCCAGGCTACCATCCTTTATAAATTGAAGTTCTTTTTTGATTAATGTCTTAAGTTCACTTCTTACGGGGAAATTTCGTGCACGTCTCGTAACATTCTGTTTCATTCTTTTCTTAGCTGACTTGATTACTGGCATTTTTAAGTTTTTAAGATAATATAAGCCATGCGATTCTATGATAGTGAAGCCATGAAGTCAACAGATAAACAAATCATTTTAGCATCAGCCAGCCCTCGAAGGAAAGAACTCCTGGAATCAATTGGGCTCAACTTCACTGTTCATCCAAGCAATTTTGAGGAAAAAGATACACACCTGACACCTCATGAACTTGCATTACATAACGCAATCGGAAAAGCGCAGAAAGTCGCCGGACATTACAGAGATGCTCTGATAATAGGAGTGGATACGGTGGTTTCCTTTCAAGACCATTTTCTGGGTAAGCCGAAAGACAAGGAAGACCACAAAAGGATACTTCGACTCTTAAGCGGCACAACTCACAAAGTAAGTACGGCGATTTGCATTATCAATTCCAATACAGAAAAGAATGTTTCAGCGGTGGAGACAACCCTTGTAACAATGGACCGTTTAGATGAAGCGGATATAGAAGCATACGTAAACTCCGGAGAAGGGGATGATAAGGCTGCCGGGTATGCGATTCAGGGAATTGGAGGCTTGTATGTAAAGAAAATAGAAGGCGACTACTTCAATGTAGTGGGATTGCCAATTTTCAGATTAAGAAAGCTTTTAAAGGAGATGGGCTTGACAAAGCCACCAAAGCCGGGTAAGATACACTCTTCTTAATCGAAGGAAAACTTGAGGGCTGAAAAACCCACCGCAAAGCGGTGGGTTTTTCTTTATA
>JAQBYK010000042.1 GCA_027622635.1 bacterium | reverse complement strand
CCCATAGATGGTCTGCCCGCCACTATAACCAAATCGGAAGGCTGTAAGCCGGAAAGGAGATTATCCAAAGAAGAGAAGCCTGTTGGTATTCCACGATATTTTTCTTTGGCTTCCGGGTCATGAAGGTCGGAAATTTTCTCATAGGTCTTGCCCAGTACATCCTTAATGTGAACAAAGCGATCGGACATGAAAGTTTGAGACACGCTAAATAGATTCTTCTCAGCCTGGTCGATCAAGACTTCCACATCTTCATTTTCATCGTAGCCCAAGCCCTTGATAGAATCACCGGCCAAAATCAATTTCCTCAATATAGCCTTCTCCTTGACTATAGTGGCATATTGGAAAACATGCGTTGAGGTGGGGACTTCATTTGCAAGTAAAGCCAGATAAGAAGCACCACCAACAAGTTTTAATTCATTGCGATCTTCTAAAATATTTGAAAGAGTAATAAGGTCGATTGGGGAGCGCTTATCATATAAGTCGGATATAGCCTGATAAATTATACGATGTGCATCATGATAAAAATCCTCAGATTTCAGGAAGTCGGAAATCTTTATGACAGCATCTTTGTCTATCAAAAGAGAGCCGATAACCGACTTTTCCGCATCTAAACTGTGGGGAGGTACTAGACTGTGCTCTGCCATGGGAAACCAATATTACACAAAGGAAAAATCCATGTAAAGCGAAAGCATGATTTAAGAAATATTAATGAAAATTTTAGAAAAATTTAATCTTTCTAGTTTACTATTACGCCATAAATAAAAGAATAACAGGAAAACTAGGGGAAGAATATGCAGCACAATTTTTGATTAGCCAAAACTACAAATGGATAGCACAAAATTATTTTTCCAAATTTGGAGAGATAGACTTGATAGTATTTGATATGTCAAAAAACGAATTAGTCTTTGTAGAAGTTAAAACCAGATCGCAGTTGTTATTCGGGACACCGGAGGAGTCCATTAATTATAAGAAAAAAAACAGGATAATCAAAACTGCTCTTAAGTTTTTGCAGAACAAAAATTACAACCGAGCTTTAAGTTGGAGAATCGATCTAATTGCCGTAAAATTGGATCGACAAAGAAAGCTTGAAAAAATAGATCATCTAAAAAATATTTTTGATGGATAACGATCCTATAGACCATGCAAGAAAGCAAAAAGGTATGAGAAACTTAGGGGTGATTATGGCCTTAATTGTTCTGTTATCCATATTGTTCTTTTTTTGGGGTTTCATCAATCGTGGGACTATAAACATAATAGGAGAAGCACCATTCTCAGTAGAAGTCTATGGAGGAGAGACATTCCAGTGTGAATATATGCCATGTGAAATATCTCAAAAAAGGGGCATAAAAGACTTGATCATCACAAAAGAAGATCATAAAACCATAATTACTTCTGCAAAAGTAAAACTATGGAGAACCGTGGATCTAGAAATAGAGTTCAATAAATCCCCCCAAATTGTACAAGCACAGTCAATTCCGGAACAAACCGGAGATGTTGAGTATGAGCTTATAGAGGACAGCGAAACAGGTAATTACAAATTGATAGAAGCAAAAGATCCTGAAGAGAGAGCTATAGTATATTTCCCAAATAAAGTAGAGGGAGCAGCCATTTTTGGTAACAAAAATTATGCCTTAGTTGCATCGGAAAACAGCTATTTTATAGATAATAGACTTAAAACAAGACAAAAACTGACCGGACTGGATTTGAGTAATATAACCAATGGAAAACTCTCATTGAGTGGAAACTATTTTGTCTATTCGGAAAAGAATTCACAAAATTTGAGATTGCTAAATATAAATGAGAACAAAAGCCAAGAACTCTTGTTAATCAACGAAATTCCTCAAACAGCCTGGATATACAATGACTATATTATCTTTGTTACAAAGCAGTCCTATCAATTGGGTGGTGGAGATATGAATGGGAGCGAGGGGATTATTCCGGTTAATGAAGTCTCGAGTAAAGACTTAACCTTCGGGATTTATAATCCGGGTAATGATGATTATTTCAATATAAAATCTTTTTCAGAGATTACGGAGATACCGGAAAGCCTAATCCCAACTATAAATGGCAAGACTATTTATTTTCAGTCGGGAGAAGGATATTTCAAGATAGAATTGTAGCTTCGTCAAGGTCGACTTGATTCTCAACCTGTAAAGTTTAGAAAAATTTTAGAAAAATTTAATGTTTGATTGTCATACTGGTTTGTATGACAGAGAAAATTTATACATGCTCAATTAGTGGATTGGATTGTCAGATCATTGAGGTTGAAGCAGATGTAAGCCAAGGGTTACCGTCATTTTCGATAGTAGGACTCGGGGGTATTTCAGTACAGGAGTCAAAGGAAAGGGTCAGATCCAGCATCAAAAATTCAGGCGCCAAATTTCCTCAAACCAAAAAAACTATAAATCTGGCACCGGCTGAAATGAGAAAGCAGGGGACGCTTTTCGATCTTCCAATAGCAATGAGCATTTTGGCTGTTTCCGGACAAATCAATACTGACAAAATAAAACAATCGGTAATTGTCGGGGAACTTTCATTAAGTGGAAAGGTAAAAAAAATAAACGGAATTTTGGCCATCACACAGTTTGCAAAAGAAAAAGGTTATAAGAAGATATTTTTACCAAGGGAAAATTCCGCTGAAGCAAGTTACATAGAAGGTATAGAAATATACCCTTTAAACAATCTCAAAGAGTTTATTGGATACTGCCAAAACCAAATAATAATTGAGCCGGCCAAAACAAACAAAATTGATCGCATACAAAGGGGATTGCAGAGGGGAAATCACACATTTGGAAACATCATAGGCTTGAGTAGGGAAAAACGTGCATTGAGCATAGTTGCCGCTGGAGGACACAACATCTTGCTTAATGGACCACCGGGAACAGGCAAAACAATTCTTGCAAGAGCTTTCAAAAATCTTCTTCCGGAGATGTCAAAAATAGAGATATTGGAAACAACCAAGATATTTTCCATAGCCGGATTATTGGAAAATGAAAGCCCATTAGTCATTAAAAGGCCATTCAGAGAAATACACCACACGGCCTCCTCAATTGCAATAATTGGAGGTGGCGCAAATAATCCAAGACCGGGCGAGATAACATTAGCCCACAACGGAGTATTATTTTTGGATGAAGTAACGGAATTTCCAAAATACATTTTGGAAAACCTCAGGCAACCATTGGAGGATAAGTATATAAATATAACAAGGGCAAATTTCAGTACTAAATTTCCAAGCAATTTTATATTAGTTGCGACTATGAATCCTTGTCCATGCGGCTACGAAACAGATCCTAAAATTAAGTGCATTTGCTCAGATAGAGAAATAGTAAATTACAAAAAAAAATTATCGGGGCCGATTTTGGATCGAATGGACATGTTTCTTGAAGTTCCGAGCATCTCAATAAGAAACATTTTTGATGAAAGTGCTGTCACAGAAGAAATTGAGTTAATGAAAGAAATAAATACAGCAAATCAAATACAAAAAAAACGTTTCAAAAACGTCCGTGGAGTAAATAAAAATTCAGACATGAATATAGACGAGATTAGGCAATTTTCTTGCCTAAGCGAAGATGCAAGAAGAGTTTTAAACCTAGCAGCGGAAGAAATGCGACTATCAAACAGGGCCTATTTTAGAACCATAAAGGTAGCTCGAACAGTTGCAGATCTGGCACAAAAAGAGGGAATTCAGAAAAATCATATTTTGGAAACACTTCAGTATAGAAACAAGTTGACTCAATGAATCACGCACAAGAAAAGGACAATTTGACCCTTGAATAAAAAAACATTACTTAAATATGGCAAATTTTTTAAAAAAATCACAAAAAGTGACTCACTCTGATATAATCAACACATGCAGCATCAATGTGAAAATTGTGACCAAAAATTCGAGATAAGCAATGATGATGAAAGAAGATATAGTGACTTTCGGGTTCCATCACCAAAGTTGTGTCACAACTGTCGCCAACAGCGCAGAGTTGCTCACGGAAACCACCTTCATCTATACAAACGCAAGTGCGACCTCACCGGTAAAGAAATAATTTCCAATCACTCACAAGATTCTCCATATAAAATATATGACATAGAAATTTGGCATTCAGATAAGTGGGATCCATTTGAATTTGGGAGGGAATACGATTTCACAAGACCATTTTTTGAACAATTCGCGGAACTTTTAAAAGAGACCCCATATCCATCTGTACATCGCGGGTATCAATATGATGAAAATTCCGACTATACAAATTATGCGGGCAAAAACAAAAACTGCTATTTGATTTTCGACTCGGACGAAGATTGGGATTGCTATTATTGCTACAGCACAAACGGTTCGAAAAATTGTATGGACTGCTATCGTATTAGGAAATGTGAACTCTGTTATGAATGTATTGATATAGTTGACTGCTATAACTGCCAATTTGTGCAGGACAGCTCAAATTGCTCAGATTCAATATTTTTGAAAAACTGCATCGGCTGTAAAAAATGCATAGCCTGTAGCAATCTAAAAAATAAGGAATACTACATCAATAATAAGAAAGCTTCGAAGGAGGAATATGAGTCATATTTAGAAAAACTTAAAGATCCGGCTTTTCTTAAGCAATCTAAAACTTACTTTGAAAATTTCAAATTAAAATTCCCTCAAAAATTCATGCATGGTGTCCAAAATGAAAATGTGCAAGGGGACTACTTAACTAACTGCAAGAATGCGATCCAGTGTTACGACGGAGCATATTTATGGGACTGCAAGTATGTATATCAAGCGTTTAATCCACTAAAGGACTGTATGGATATCCAGGAATGTGGTGATGCCGAGCAACTCTACGAATGTGCATTCTCAGGTTACGACATATACAACCTGAAATTCTGCTTACACTGTTTTTATAATGTATCTGACTTACAGTATTGTAATTTTTGCCACCACTCCAGGAATTGTTTTGGCTGCAGCAGCCTACTCAGAAAAGAACATTGCATTCTAAACAAACAGTATTCAAAAGAGGAATATGAAAAATTACTATCTCGTATCATTGACCACATGAAGTCCACTGGAGAATACGGTGAGTTCTTCCCAATCGAGCTTTCCTTATACCCATATAATAAAACTCTGGCACAAACTCATTATCCATTATCAAAAGAACAGGCGCTGGAAAAAGGATACAAATGGGCAGATGAAAATGAAGAAACTTCAGATACATCCTTAAGCGAAACAACCCTCAAATGTAAAAATTGCAGTCGCAACTTCCTCATAATCAAACAAGAAGCTCAATTGTTAAAGCGATTTAACATTGAAAAACCGGAGCAGTGTTTTTATTGTAGGAACCAGGACCGCCACAAAAAGAGAAATACTCGCAGAATACACAATAGAAACTGCCAAAAATGCCAATTAGAAATTAAGACAACCTTTGCACCCGAACAAAAAGAAATTGTATACTGCGAAAAGTGTTATTTAGATTCATTGCTGTAACCCCCAATCCGGACCCCACATGCGAGGGCTGGAAATACTTAAGTATTCACCACGAATTGGATAATATTCATTGATAGAGAAAGGTTTACCGGCTACATAAATAGAAATGTCTTCAGGACTTTCAATATCAAGCCTAACTCTGTCATGATTCTTCAATCCATTGCTTAAGCTTAATCTTACTGATAAATCGGCCTGACCGTTTGGAGTAAGCAAATAATCAATATTGTTGAAAATCAGCTTATCTTGATTATGCAAAGCACTTCTAAGCTCTTTTCCACCATCAAACAGATAAGCGTTTGCAATCATGGAAGGATCGACTCCAACAATTTTAAAAGTCAGATTATCAAGCTCAAGGTCTTCATTACCGGTTTTGAATATAAGCTGCATTATCTCGGCGCCATTTGTCCCCGGTTTAACAAACCTTTTTTCGGGATCACTTGAAATCGAAAAATTCGCGATATTTGGATTTTTGTTTTCTGAAAGGAAAAGGTGTTGTCTCTTTACAATAAATTGATCTAATGAATAAGCTGAAGCGAAAGGTTTCTTGTCAAAATATTTATAATCGGGCTTCTCATCAAAATCACCGAAGGCATTAAAAACGGTGGCGGAATAGGTATTGTAATATTGCACAGCAGTATCGCTATAGCTCAATATAGCCACTCCGCTGAGTGACAAAGTCAAAACCAAATATAATTTAAGTATTCCCTTTATATTCATTAATCAAATATTTAAGATAACTTTTTGTCGCCACTTGCTCACTATTGAAGAAATTCTCAAAAGCCGTAGCTATAGAATCATTGTGAAGAGCCTCAACATATGGATATAGTTGGTGATCTTCAGCTATATCTTCAAAATGAGGAGAATCACTTTTAACCCTCAAATCAATGTCGTAGTAATCCAGAACAACCCGAAGAGCATCTCCACGACTTATCTCGTCGTCAGGACGAAACTTTGCTGAAGTGCTGCTGATTAATCCAAGGTTGTAAATGGTCTGAACGTATGGGCCATACCAGGCATCCAGGCCTATATCCTCATAGAAAAGCTCGCCGTCATCAAAAATTTCCTCATCTGTATAATCTATGAATAACTTTGCAAACGCCGCGCGTGTCAATAATTTTTGAGGGGGAAGCTTCACGATATTGCTAATTGCAAAATTGCCTGTTTCAGGATTGATAGCTTTTATGTAAGCATAGTGTGAAATCTCATCCTCAAAGGGATTAATATCAAAATTCAAGAAGTGTGATTCCAATGGAGCACTCGAACTTGCCTGCCATTTATCATCCTCGAGAACAGCAAGAGAATTTTTTATTCGGTAATAGCTGTAAATTTTACCAAGACTGTAAACTTCATCATATTTAAGTTCACCATCATCAAAAGTAGCTGCATCCGTAGTGATAATCTCATAATTGTCATCATCTAATATGTAATTTTGAGGTTGATAATGAATGACAAAAGTACCGTCATCCAAAATTTCTTCAACCCCAATTGAAAGAAGTTGTGGTGGAAGTTCAAAAACACTCGCTGAATAATGATTGTTGCCTTCGAAGTAGTCCCTTCTATCAAGCATTTTTACTTCCAAGTCTATATTTCCTCCATTGTAGTTAGCATCAAAAATGACATCATATTTTTCAAATATGAAAATCTGTCCTTCTTCCAGTGAAAGACCATTTGCACTATTTTTGACGAATATTTGTTTCTGATTTTCTCCGCCATTCATAGAAACTTGAGCATTCCTAAATGATCCTCCATAATTTTTGATTATTACCGTAGCCTGGTATTTATAGAAGTTGAAGCTGTCACTGGGATCAGAAGTTTTCTCCAGAGTGACATTCTCGATTGAAAGATCCGGCGGATCAGGCTTATGGTCCTCGGTCATTCTTTGGAGAATCGAGAGGAAAGAAGTTTCCAAAAAATCATATTTTACCTCCGGTCTAAAAAATAGGCCCACAGAAAACGTTAGGAGTAAGGAAAGTATGGAATATGAAATCAATTTCTTTTTTTTCATTTTTATTTTTCACTTTGAAATCCCCAAATTATAGCATAAAACAGGGCATAATTCAATTCTCTCAAACTGAAATCCAAGCTTTGAGAATAGACTTTAGGGCGCAAACATGGTGTGGTAGCTAATTTAAATCAAATCCCTAACAATTCTTAGAAAAAATCATTATAATGACGCACACTAACAGACATTATGGCCAAATTTATAGTAGGGGGTGGAAAAAAATTAAGTGGAGAAGTGACAGTAAGCGGCTCCAAAAATGCAGCATTACCAATAATCTGTGCCACAATGCTTACTCACGAGAAGGTAAGGCTGGAAAATATTCCGGACATTGCTGACATTCACTCGATGATAAAAATCCTTGAGGGCTTTGGAGCTAAAATCGAATTTGAAAACCACACTCTGGAAATTGATCCTTCTAATTTAAAAAACAGTTCAACATCAAATGAGTTGATAAATAAAATGAGAGCATCAATTCTAATTTTGGGTGGATTATTACCCAGATTCAAGGAGATTCAAATGGCATTCCCGGGGGGCTGTGTTTTAGGAAAAAGATCGGTTCAGGCTCATTCACACGCATTTGAGCAGCTTGGATGTAAAGTATTAGAAGACGAAAAGGGATTACACATAAAATGCGGCGAACTAAGAGGAAAGAAAATCACACTTCCGGAATTGAGTGTAACCGCTACAGAAAATGCAATTATGGCTGCCGTATTGGCCAAGGGGGAAACAGAAATAAGACTTGCGGCCACAGAGCCACATGTTCAGGATCTTTGTTATTTCCTAAAGAAAATGGGTGCAAAGATATCAGGTATTGGAACAAACAATGTAAAAATCACAGGAGTCAGGGCATTAAAAGGATGCACCTATAAAATAACCGGAGATTATCTTGAAGCCGGTACTTTTGCGATAGCAGCGGTTGCAACACAAAGTGCCATAACCATAAATGGCATAAACCCGGATCACCTGGATAGCTTATGGCAGAAATTGTCTGAGATAGGAGCAAAATTTGAGCTTAAAGAAAATTCGGTGCGAATTTTAGAATCAAAAAATTTAAGAAAAGTAAATCAGCTTAGGACAGCGGTATACCCAAGTTTTCCAACGGATCTGCAAGCTCCTTTCACTATTTTGCTTACGCAGGCAAAAGGGGTTAGCAAGGTATTTGAAACTCTATTTGAAGGAAGATTGAATTATCTTTTTGAGTTAGAAAAAATGGGTGCACATATAGAATTCCTAAATCCACACCAGGCTTTAATAATTGGGCCTACGAAGCTATTAGGTATTCCGATTTCAAGTTGTGACATAAGGGCCGGAGCGGCAATGGTTATAGCTGCGTTAATAGCAAAAGGCACAACAGAGATTTCAAATGTATATTACATCGATCGTGGATACGAAAATTTTGATGAAAAATTAAGGTTGCTTGGTGCAGATATACATAGAACTTAGAATACAAATTCTATTCGACCATCGAGGTCATTGCGATAAACCTTTGCCCCAATGTTTTCGAGATTTTTCAGTGTTTCTTCATGAGGATGCCCAAATTGATTTCCTTCTCCAGACTGTATGACGACAACTTCCGGTTTTAACATTTCCAGGAATTCTATACTTGAGGAACTTTTGCTGCCGTGATGCCCGGCTTTCAATATGTCCGCATCCAGATTCTTTGGCAGAAGAGTTTCTTTTTCCAGGTCCCCGGTCAAAAGTATAAAATGGGGTCCATAGTTAACCGAAAGAACAATGG
>JAQBYK010000041.1 GCA_027622635.1 bacterium | reverse complement strand
TTCCTTTTCAATAGAATCATCATCAACAATATATTCATTCCAGGAATAATGTTTTTGATTTGCATCGGCAAAACTGGTGTAAAGATCCAGTGCATCAAGTCCGGGATAATTTGATGGACCTGAAGAGGTCTGCTGACCTGCAAAAATTGACTCCGACATATTATCATTATAAAATTTTGTGCCATACTGGAGCATCAATAAGTACAAAACATCAACACCACGACTAATATTGTCAGCACGACCCATTGCGATACCGGAAACTTCAAGATCAAGATTTTCATCTTCTTTATTCAAAAGAACAACATCCTCCTTTATCCCCTCCCATGTATCAGCAGGAGTCCCTCTGGAAGGAATACGATCTTCATAATGATCTTTGTTATAATACAAAGCCAAAGTATCAACAGTCATAGGTAAAGCCATAACGCCCAATTGGCCATTTTGATCAGTTCGGACTAAATCCTGATAGGCTACATCAACAAACAGTGACAAGAAATCGTTCGGACTTCCAAAATCGGTTGGCATTGGAGAAATTTTCTTATAATTGCTTGCAAACCAGGTATTTTGCATAGAGAAAATGTCAGGCCCCTCTCCTTCAGCCATCTCATTCAAAATAGTCCTTTGATATTCGTTAAAATCGGAAAACTTTCTATAGTGAATCTGAAGTCCGGGATGAGAAGCCTGATACTCATTAATAATTGGCTCTAAAATTTCTGAATCATCCCACATCTTATAATAAGTTAATTCCACACCTGTGAAATCTTCCTTTTTTCCATTGGCTCCTTTCTCCCTACACCCTGAAAAAACAAAAGAAACCAACACAGATAATACGAGCAAATAAACTAAAGATTTTCTATACATAGGAATGATTATATCTTAACGCCAAAATCTATTTTGACCCACAACCACCTTTACCACAAGAACAACTTCCACAAGAGCCGGAATCAGATTTGCATTTTCCGGGTGCACCATCGGTTCCACAACCTCCACACTCTTGCTCCCGATTTTGCATTATCCCACCCAATTTAGTCTGCAAATCATCCATATCAAGCTCCTTATCATGAGGACAAAAGTTCTTGTTTGGATAAAAATAAGCGGATTCTGATCTCAACACATCTGATGCTCCACAAGAAAGACAAGCAAGATCAACCGGTTTCAAAGAAGAAACAAGATGTTCAAAGACCGAATAGCAACTCTGACATTTATATTGAAATATTGGCATTTGCGGACATTATAAGAAAGGGGCCTAGCAATGTAAACCCCTTAAAATAAAATTAAGCACTAGCCAAAGTTTTTTCTTTGTTCTTTTCTTTAACATCAGCGGTCTCAACTTCAACTTCAGACTTCTTTGGAGTTAAAATATTCAATGTATCAGCAACAATTTCAGTTCGAAAATGACGTACACCATCCTTGTCATCATAAGAAGTATTAATCAACCTGCCTTCAACAAAAACTCCCATCCCCTTAAACAAATACTGAGAGCAGATATCGGCTAATTTACTCCACGCAACTATTCTGTGAAAATCTGCCACCTCTTGTTTTTTCCCTTCTTCAGTCTTTACATTACGATTTATAGCAAGGGGAAAATTTGCTACAAACCTGCCTAATTTTGTTTGACGCATTTCAGGATCTGCTGCCAGATACCCAATTAGCGTCACTCTACTTAAACTTCTCATACAAATGAGGTTAGAAAATAATTACTACATTCATATCAAAAGAAGATTAAGTTTTTGTTAAGTTTTTATTAATTTTTTCTAAACTCTTGTAATAGATGAGCCAAAACCCTAGAATTACCGCACACTAATCATATTTAATGTTCACAGGAATTATTAAAGAACTAGGCACAGTTGCTAAAGTCGGGAAAAACAAAGCAATTAAAAGCTTCGTAATTCATGCTGTCGAAACCATTAAAGATAAAGAAATTGGTCAATCAATAGCAGTAAATGGCGTATGCACAACAATAACCGAGTTATCCGAGCACTCTTTTAGTTTTGACGCCATTCCAGACACTTTGAAAAGAACTAATTTGAAAGATCTAAAAGAAGGAGAAAAAGTAAATCTTGAACCGGCAATGAGACTGGATCAACCAATAGACGGACATCTTGTACAGGGACACGTAGATTGTGAGGGTATAATAAAGAAGAAAAGAGAAAACAGAGAGGATTCAATACTTACCATAGCCTTTCCAAAAAAGATTGCGAAATACCTCGCTTTTAAGGGCTCAATAACGATCAACGGTGTAAGTCTAACTATCACAAATCTTCAATTGGAAAATTTTTCGGTAGAACTTACCCCTCTGACAATCAAAAAAACGAATTTCCAATATTTAAAAGTTGGGGACAAAGTTAATCTTGAGATAGATTTAATTGCCAGATATTTAGAAAGATTAGTTGGAAAAACAGAAAAGGGCCTAATATTATAGAATGGAAATAGACAAAAATGAGATCAACATAAATGGAGAAAAACTAAAAATAGCTATAGTTCTGCCATATTTCAACGAGTCCATAGGAATGGAATTGCTACAAAACGCAGAAGAAGAATTAATCAAAAACAAGGTAAAAAAAGAAAACATTAAAGTCTTTAGAGTCGCAGGAGCCTTAGAAATTCCTCTGGCATGCAAAAAAATCATTAAGAATGAAAAACCGGATGCAATAATAGCACTTGGAGTTATAATAAGAGGGGAAACAACTCATTATGAACTCGTAACAGAAAACAGTTACAAAGGAATAATGCAAATGCAACTGGATACAGGAACACCAATATCATTTGGTATAATAGCTTGTGAAAATATGGAGCAAGCCAAGTCACGAGCAAGCAAAGATGGCCTAAACAAAGGTAAAAGTGCAGCACAAGCGGTATTAATTCAAAGCACATTATGAAAATAAGAACACTAAAAGACATAGCAGAATTAAAAGGCAAAAAAGTACTTTTAAGAGTCGATTTCAACGTACCACTAAAAGAAAATGGAGAAATTCAAGATGACACAAGAATCAAAGAAGCACTTCCAACAATCAAGGAACTTCAAAGAAAGAAAGCAAAAATAATCATAGCAAGCCACCTTGGGAGACCGGGGGGAAAAATTGTTGAAGAACTAAGGTTAAGCAATGTAGCACAATATTTATCAAAGCTTCTTAAAAAACCCGTAAAGAAATTGGATGAAACCATAGGTCCAGAGGTTAAAAAAGAAATAGAAAAAATGAAAAATGGCGATATTGTGATGCTGGAAAATACCAGATTCCACAAAGAAGAAAAGGAATGCGAGAAAAAATTCACAAAAAAGCTGGCATCATTGGCAGATATCTTTATAAATGACGCATTCGGAACAGCACACAGAAAGCACGCCTCTACAGCAGGCGTTGCAGCACATTTAACTGCATATGCCGGACTTCTTATGGAAAAAGAAATCACAGCCCTCTCACCCATCATAGAAGAAGAACCGATACGTCCGCTCACAATGATTTTTGGTGGCGCAAAAATAGACACAAAAATAGGGATAATTAAAAATTTCATAGATAAAGCGGACTATTTCCTTCTTGGTGGAGCCCTGGCAAACACTTTTATTCTTGCCGCCGGGTACAACACAGGAGAATCAAAGTGCGAAGAAGATAAAGTTGAAGTGGCACGAAATATAATGCTTGACTGCGAAAAACATCACGAAAAATTCATCATTCCTCATGACGTTATCGTAGCCAGCGAAATATCAGACAAAGCCCAAACCATAGATATTCCAGTAGAAGACGTAATCGGGGACATGAAAATACTGGATATTGGAAAATGGACCGCAGAAAAATATTGCAACATAATCCAAAAGTCAGGAACAGTGATATGGAATGGACCACTTGGACTTTATGAATTCGAACCTTTCCGTAAACGATCAGCCACAGTTGCAAAATGTCTCGCAGATCACAATTGCGTATCAATAATAGGAGGAGGAGACACGGCAGATTGCCTAAAGAGACTTAAAATTCCTTTTAAAAAGTTTACACATGTATCCACAGGCGGTGGAGCCTGCATCGAATTCCTATCCGGTCAAAAACTCCCGGGAATAGAGGTACTTAAGATGTAGTTTCAGCATCAGCATCAGCGTCAGCTTCAGCGTCAGCGTCAGCGTCCATCACATCTACAAATTCAGCCCAGTCCCAAATATTTCCTTCAGCAAACTGTAGAATATATTTATCGACAAGAACCGTAACTTCACCCGTACTACCAGCCGGCCCAAACTTAGCTTGAGCTTCTTCCTTATTTGAAAAACAGAAGAATTGAATGACGTCATCAAGCCCTTCGGATTTTGGAACTTTCAAACCGGAATCAGCATCTAAATCCGTGACACAAACATTGTCCTTATACTTCTTATCATTATCATAATAAGTGTAAGTACCTGTTAACTGAGCCTGTCCTTCAAACTCAATCTTTGCGTTATACCAGGTTCGGGCACCACCTTGAGCGGGACCAACACCGGTAATTGTCATCACACCAACTTTGTCTCCAACCTGAGAAGTCTCCAAATTAAACTCATTCTCAGTCAACAAATCCTCCAGTTCGGCAACTTCAACTTCAACCAACCTGGCCATATTCAAATCATCTTCATCGGAATATTGGTACAAATAATCTGCAATAGTAACGGTTGTGGAACCCGAACTTCCCTTAGGACTATATTTCTCCTCGGGAGTATCATCCTCATTGTTAAAACATATTGAAGGATCCCTCTCGTCAAACAAAGAAACAGGCAATTTAGCGGCAGAAGCCTCGTCCAAAACAACACAGATTTCATCTTCCATATCACCATCCTTATAATAAGTATAAGTTCCGGAAATTGTTAACTCACCCTCAAATTGAACTACAGCATCATCAGCATCAATACTCACTACATTCATATCAACCACCTCATCACCTTCATCAATCTCAACCAAATCAAATTGGTTTTCGCTAGTTACAGTAACCGGCGCAATATCGGTAGAATATTTTTTGTTTCCATTATCACTGGATGTTTTAGCTCTATACAGCAATTCCGCCATGTCAGCCCTGGTAATATTTGCCGCCGGATCAAGACCGGAAGAATCTTGTGCCTTGCTATCAAAACTCGAAACACATAGTTCCTCTGCTACAAAAACAAATTTCCAATACCAGTCATCTGTATTAACTTTGGCATCCTTGGCATAATCATTCATACAAGGGTTAAAACCTGAACCACCACCGTACAAATCATCTACATCAAAAAACGCATTCATAACAATCTTGGAAGCCTCCGCATAATTAATATTGCTGTTGGGTCTAAAGGTTCCATCAGGATAGCCAACTGCAACCTTAGCCCCAAAAGCTTCCTTTACATACACATAGTACCAAGCCTCCTCATCAACATCGGGAAACTCTAAAATCGGCTCGTGTCCCTCCATACCAATAGTTTCATATAACATCTTCAAAAATTCCGCGCGATTTACCAAATTATTCGGCTTAAAAGAACCATCATCATATCCCTGTACCACACCATTACTCTGCAACCAACCAATAGCAATCGCAGACCTATGAGAAGAAGAGACATCAGTAAAACCGGCAAATGCAACTTGAGGAACAACCATCAAGACCGCAAGAGCCACAAATAAATACTTTTTCATAGAAATTGAGGTTAAATTTCAAAAAAGAGTATATTACAGTTCCGCTATACAATCAATCTCAACCTTGACATTTTTTGGCAAATTACTGACTTCAACAGTAGCACGCGCAGGTTTATTCTCACCTTTAAAGTAAGAACCGTAGATTTCATTCACAGAAGCAAAATCATTTATATCACTAAGGAATATAGTCGTTTTCACAACCTTGTCTAAACTACTTCCGGCCTCAATTAAAACAGCATTTAGATTTTCCATTACCTGTTTAGTTTGGGCTTCAACGCCGAAGTCAGCAAGGCTACCATCAGATCGAAGTGCTATCTGACCACTGCAAAAAACAAATCCACCACTTATTATTGCCTGGCTATAAGGACCAATAGCTTGAGGCGCATTTTTAGTTTTAACAATTTTCATAACAATTTTTAAATAGAAGGTTTATGTTTATTCGCAAAATCCTTTAATTTGTTAAAAGCGGCCCAGCCATGCAATCTGATTCTGGTGCTAAACCTAACATTCAACTTATTAAAAATTTTATCACTCAAGCTATAGATTCCATATGTAATAAAAAAAGCTGCAAAAACATCAATTGAATAATGTACATGCATAAACAAAACCGTTACAGCCATAATAATAGATCCTCCCAAAAAGAACCATTTAAGAATCTTTGTCTCCTTAAACAAAAGAAAAGCCAGAAAAGGATAAGCCGTATGCCCCGAAAAAAACAAGTCATTCCTAAACAAGAAATCCGATAAGATATTTCCACCGACATAATTACCATCATAATAAAAACCGGCAGGAGGCCCAATGTTAGTGAGAAGAATAAAACCACAACGAAGAAAGATCAGTAAAGCAAACGTTTTCATACAAAAAGGAGCAATTTCAGGTTTAAAAAGAATAGGATAAGCAAAAATGCCTACCATCAATAAGTACATACCCCATGTGAAAAGAAAATGCAGATTAACAACAGGAATATTATCAATGATTAAATCACCAACTGAAATATAAATTTGAGTATCATTGTAAGTGCTTGCCCAAAAATTCACTATATACGCAGCAATCAACAAAGACATACCAATAAGCAAAGAAGCAAAATAGGCAGGATCCTTTAGTAAAACCTTCCAATGATGCCAAAACCTACAAAATGCCTCCTTAATCATCTTTAGCGTTAGATTTATTTTGACTCCAGCGCTTGATTTTATCCTGAATCACCGAAGTTTTTTCACTATAGCGCTCACGAGAAACTTTTACAATTTTCTTTACATGATCAGGGTCAACTTCAGCCTTAGGTGGAGGTAAAGTACCAAATGAAAATGTTTTACTTGGCATACCATCAATAAGTAATCGCATATAACTTTGATACTTACTAAGGGAAACCAGATCGCTGGGCAAGGCTTCTTCCGCAAACTGTTGAGAGATATACTCAGCATCATCAAATCCAACCTGAAATGAAAGAGTTGTACCTACATTGCCGAAAACAGCATCTCTGACTTCATCAGGCATCTGAGCTATATACTGATTTGCCATAGTCAAATTCAACTTATATTTACGGGCTTCAGACAAAATAGTCGCAAAAGATTCTGTAGCAAAATTTTGAAACTCATCTACATAAAGATAAAAATCTTTTCTTTCATCCTGAGGAATATTCGCCCTTCCCATTGCATCAAGCTGAAATTTCGTAATAAACATTGAACCAAGAAGCGCAGAATTATCCTCACCGATTTTCCCTTTTGAGAGATTAATAATCACGATTTTGCCCTTATCCATAGCAAAACGAAGATCCACAGTACTTTTTGGTTGTCCCACAATGTTTCGAATAGTGGGACTGGACAAAAACTGACCAACTTTATTTTGAATTGGAGAAATCGCTTCAACTCTAAATTTATCCTGCATCTTATTGAACTCATCAAGCCAAAAACTCTTAACGACCGGATCTTCAATTTTTCTAACTACCTTCTTCCGGTATTCATCATCCTGGAGTAAACGTGTAATACCCAACATCGTAGTCCCGGGGTATTCAAGTAAAGACAAAATCGTATTCCTTAAAATGTGTTCCAATCTCGGCCCCCAACTATCAGCATAAATCTTTTTAAAAATACCCACCAAACCACTGCAAACCACAGAATTAAGTGAAGTATCAACATCCTCCAACATATTGAAAGCGACTGCATACTCTTTATCGGAAGGATCAATCAAAATTACATCATTTGTCCTGTTTGGAGGAATAAAACTGAGTACGGCATCCGCCAAATCCCCATGAGGATCAATAACTCCAACACCTTTTCCGGAAACAATGTCGGAATAAACCATATTTTCCAACAATGTTGATTTACCCATACCGGTTTTTCCGATGATATAAATATGCCTTCTACGATCTACAGGTTTAATGCCAAAAAGATTTTGGGCTCCCCTAAAATTAGTTTTACCTATAACGGTAATAGTCTCATCTCCCTTGAGTGATTCATCCGGAAGATCAATTGGTGGTTCAAGTTTTTTACTTTTAACCCAGTAAATAGCTGGAGTCTGAACAGACATATTAGGTAAATGCCAAATGGTGGCAAGTTCTTCATTGTTTAAAACAAATCCATCATTAATCAATCGCTTTCTGTAAGCATTGACGACGCGAGATCCCTGCATGAAATCCCCTATCTCAAAACCATTTAAACTGGGAATATTGAACTGCATAAATGACCCGGCGACTTCGCGTAATTTCACATTAGCTTTTTGAAGGTTTTTGTTTTTTGGAAGATAAACAATCCTGATATTAACATTGTAAAGAAGTCTGACTACCTTATCCATGGCCGCGTCCATCGTGCTCTCACGTTCATGCGACTTAGAGGTCATTTCTTCAATATCTTCACTGGAATTAAGAGACATATTTTGTGAACTCATATCAGACTTCATTCCGGCAGTAATAAGTAAACCCTGAACCCAAAAAACAAAATACACAGGGAAAAAAACTATTTTCGGCCAAATTTTTCTGGTTATAAAGGATTTCGAATAAAATTTCTTGAAAGCGTCAACATTTCCAAGAATACCCTTCTTCAAAATTCTGACACACTTCGTAAATATTATCCGCCACTTATCAGATAAAGGAGAAACAACAATTTGAACCCAAGCCTGATCACCAATATCGTCAAATTTAACAAGGGAAGAAGTTATGGAGGACAAAGGATCAACAGCAACTCGAGTTAATTTATCTTCAAACTGCGGATATCTCTTTATAGGGTATACATCGCTATCGATTAGTTTTAGCTCAGTCCCAAATGCACTCGAAGAGCTCTGAGAGACTATTTCAGATCCGGCGTAATCATGAGTATCCTCAATTTCTACATCAGGATACTGAGCATATATTTGACCTTCAACCAAATTCCTTAATTTCTCGGGGAAGGCAACATAAAATTTAATACTCCTGGCGATACTGGCTATCTCAAAACTGACATGATCGGCACTGTACCCTCTAAGTCGGTCCAAGAAAGAAAATTTACTCTGAATACCATGCAAAGTAGAAAAAATATTTTCAGCAACAATAGGACCGGTTTCATTTTCTTTAGAAACCCTCACCTGTAAAACAGTATACTTTTCACTATATTTACGCTTAACCCTGTTTATTCTGGAAATAATGGAGGAAAGAATAAGCAAAAGCACAAAAGACCCGACCCCATAACCTAAGTAAATTAATATTTGTTTCATCTCGTGAATTATATCCTAAGGCTAAAGCTTATGAA
>JAQBYK010000040.1 GCA_027622635.1 bacterium | reverse complement strand
AGCGAAGCGGAGTGTCAAACACCTATGCTAAATTGAAAAAACCTTCAACTAGGCTATAATAAAGGAAATCCTCATCCTAACATTCAAATGAACACCTTTATCAGAAAAGTACGCAATTACGCACGAAAAAATCCACGTAGCATAGTTTTTCCGGAAGGAACCGAAGCACGCATTCTCAAAGCAACTGAAGAAATACTAAAAGAAGGAATTGCTATACCTATCCTTCTAGGTAATTCTCAGACAATTAAATCTAAGGCAAAAGGATTAAATATAAATTGGAAAAAGGTTAAAATTATAGACCCCACAAAATCGAAACTCACAAAAGAATTTGCAAAATCATTTTATGAACTTCGAAAACACAAAGGAGTTACACCTGCTCAAGCACGCAAAATAGTCCAGGATTTAAATTATTTCGGAACGATGATGGTACATCATGATTATGCTGATGGTATGGTCACCGGTACAACCCATCCAACTGACGATTCTATTCGTCCGGCACTGCAAATAATTAAGACCCATGAAAAATTCCACAAAGTATCAGGAGTGTTTTTTATAATTCTTGAAAAAAGACTATTACTCTTCGCTGACGCGGCAATCACTATAAACCCTAATTCCCATGATTTAACAAATACTGCAATTGATACGGCAGAAACAGCAAAATGCTTTGGAATAGAACCTAAAATAGCCATGCTTTCATTCTCAACAAAAGGCTCGGCGGATCACCCATACATAGATAAAGTGAAAGAAGCTGTAAATATGGTAAAATACAAACGGCCGGACTTGATAATAGATGGAGAATTACAAGTAGACGCCGCCCTCGTTCCGGAAATAGCAAAACGCAAATGCCCCAAGTCTGAAATCCAGGGTGATGCAAACGTTCTGATTTTCCCGGACCTGGAGTCGGCAAACATAGCATACAAGCTAGTAGAAAGGCTTGCTAAGGCCAAAGCAATCGGACCACTACTGCAAGGATTAAAAAAACCGGTAAATGATCTTTCAAGGGGTTGTAGCTACAAAGACATTGTAAATGTAACAGCGTTTACCGCACACGAATGTAATACCAAATAACACAAAACACAATGGAAGAACTGGATGTAACAAAGATTCCGGCATATCAAAGAAAACGCAGTATTTCCGCACGCGCACGCAAAAAACCCATGTGGCAAGCTAAGCGAAGCCGCACAAATACTAAGAAAGAATCAATCAAATCTCACAAATCGGAACAAGCAACCTTCGCAGACATACCCGCAAGAACTTTGCTTCCATCCGAAGAATTATTTTCCGCACCAATATTAGATGACATTCCCAAAAAAGAAGGATTGGGATATAGAGAAATGAAAACATGTGGAATGTGTGAAGGATATTTTGATAAAATAGACGTTGCTATAGTAAAACTCACAAGTCCCCTTCGAGAAGGCGACATTATAATCTTTGAAAGACAAGATGGTCTATTTGAGCAAGAGATTAAATCAATGCAAATCAATAGAAAAGACGTAAGACTGGCACGCTCAGGGAGTGATATAGGCCTAAAGGTAGCACTTAAACCAAAAGTTGGCGCACCAGTATATAAAATCATTTAAATGAACATACTCATAATAAACGCAGGATCTTCATCTCTCAAGGCAAGCCTATTTAGCGCAAAAAAAGAGCCAATTCTTTTATCAAATGTGCACATAGATGGTATAGGAAAAGACCGCTGTAAATACACATTCAAATCCAGTGAGAAAAATGTCGGACTTTATGAAAAGATTCCAAACCACAGTACAGGAACTAAATTCGCACTGGAACTATTCCTGAAATTCAATGCAATAAGCAAACTTAGCGAAATCAAAGCGGTTGGTCACCGTGTAGTGCATGGCGGCGAGAAATACACGAAAGCAATCAAAATAGATGAAAAAGTCATAAAAACCATAGAAAAATTATGCAATCTTGCCCCGCTTCATAATCCGGTAAATCTGGAAGCCATAAAAGCATCCAGAAAACATATTCCAAAAGCCAAACACATAGCAATTTTTGACACATCCTTTCACCAAACCATGCCGGAAAAAGCATATTTATATGGACTCCCATACAAACTATACAAAAATGAGGGCATCCGTCGTTATGGATTTCACGGAACTAATCATAAATACGTCATAGAAAGAACTTTAAAATTATTAAAGACAAAAAAGGCAAAAATCGTCTCATGTCACCTTGGAAACGGTTCCTCAATCACAGCCTCAATAGATGGGAAATCCGTAGACACAAGCATGGGATTCACGCCACTGGAAGGCGTTATCATGGGTACACGCTCAGGCACACTCGACCCTGCAATCACTTTCCACCTACAACAAAATCTTAAAATGAAAGCAAAAGACGTGGATCGGCTACTAAATCATGAATCCGGACTTTTGGGACTCTCAGAAGTAAGTTCGGACATGAGAGAAATCAACGAAAAAGGGAAAAAAGGAGATAAACAGGCACGACTGGCCATGGAGATTCTTTCATATCAAATTGCAAAATATTGTGGAGCATATGCAGTAGCTATGAAAGGGCTCGATGCCATTACATTCACCGGAGGACTCGGAGAAAAAGCATTCTACATAAGACAGCAGGTTGTGGATTATTTAGAATTTCTGGGATTCAAACTGGATAAAAAGAAAAATGAATCACCAAGAAAATCAGGATTTGTAGAAGAAGAAATTTCACCCAAAAGAAGCAAAAAACGCATCTTCATAATTGAAGCAAACGAGGCAATCCAAATGATAAAAGAAGTATCAACACTTCTTTAAATATCTATTTCAAATACTTTGCTTTCAGTCAAAACATAGAGTTTTTTTGTGTCCGGATCCACATACAAATCCCTAATTTCACCAATTCCATCAAAAAGATATTGCTGATGATAAGTCACATTACCGGTTTGAGAATCTTTCAAGAAAACAAGAACACGAGCTTCCTTGGAATCCAAAACATAGATCTCACCCAGTTTTTCATCGGTATAAATAACTTGCGGATCTTTGAATGGATTAAATGGAGCATTATTAATATAGAATTCTGTCTTGGCTCCGGCATAAAATTTATTAATATCACCACTATTAAGTAAAACGTAGACATTGGAATCAATTGCAAAATCTTCAGCGGAAGTAACATCAGTCTCGTCTGTGATATAAGGTTCAGCTACTCCAAATTTTCCACGAGCACCTTTGTATGTATATCTCCAAATCTGGCTATTAACAGTGTCAAGCAAGTAAATCTTATTACTCCAAGCGGTAAGCCGTGTTCCCCTATGAAAAGCCCCATCATCAGTATCCATAAAATCCATTGTGCCATCCTTGTACTCAATTAATTTCCCACTGTTAGTCAAAAACACCACAGAACCTCTGTCGTCAAAACCGGTAGCGGCAATAACCTGCTCATCCTCATCAACAGTTAAAGGGTCAGACACCTGATCCAAAACAAGTTCATACAATGCATTATATTCATAAACAAATGCTCTGTCATTTACCAAGGCAAATCCGAGGGCATTAACATCAGATCTTTTAGCTGAAAGATCGGCCAAAAGTTTTGGATTTTCAATTCTCTTTACATTATCCAGTTTATCCCTTGTTTCCTCTATTTGAATCAAATACATGGAAGCTTTTTCGCGGTAGAATTCAGAATCAAAAACGGATTTTGCATCAAGATAAGCCTTGTCCAAAATCTCTTTAGCAACGTCTTTATCGTAAGCTCCTTTTGTCTCAGCTTCAGCAATTTTCTCATGTACACCAAGTAATATCCCGTCAAGACGCTCAATTTCTTCCTTTTTGCTACTTTGACTATTCGCAAATACAATCCCAACAGTAAGAACAACTATAAGTAATATTAGCAGAGCTAAAATCTTGTCTTTACCGAAACCTTTTGAAAAAAGGCCATTCCAAAGATTAGCAAAAAACTTCAAAACGCTGTTTTCTCTGCCATTATAATAAACCTCAGATCTCCTACTTCTCTTAAAAACACTCAAAAACTTTCCGGTTAAAGTTTCCTTTCTTGCAGAAACTGAGACAGGATCTCCCTCCAAAATAGACTTTGTTGCCCTATCTACACCTTCCTCAATACTGGCTATATCCGATGGATCGGCCTTGGCAAAGAGTATGCCGGTCAAACCAACTCTACCTAAAATTTCAGTTGAAATAGTATCCTGCACATCACTCAAAGATTCGCTAATGCTTTTTTTAGTAACAGCCTGAGCTAAATCAGTTTTGCTTATATACCTTAATAACCTGGTAGAAGAAAAGAGCACAAAATCGCCCGCTTCGATTGTTCCACTGGCAATGCTGGAGAAAATATCACCTTCCTGGTCTGAGTTATCGTCAAGACCTTCACTTACAATACTCACATATCTCTTTCTTATAAGGTAGGCCTCTGCGTCGCCACATTGAGTCAAGAACAAATCATCACCAACAATAGCGGCAATTATAATATTCAGATTTCCGATATATCCGGAAGTCTTCTGAGACTTAAACTCTTTTAGCACATTGTTTATAGACTTTAATGCAGCCTCAAAACGTGTATATGCATCAACGGCAACATCTTCAAAGAAAAACTTTTGCATTGTTTCATAAATCACGGAACCAATTTCTTCCGCATCTACATGATTATTTTGAACCTCTAAATTTATGAAGATTTGACCACTCTTATCCCCATGTTCCTGGAATAAATCATAGCTGTAATTTTCCAGAAAACTATTCTCATCTCTTCCAACAAACAAAAACTCGTAACTTGCCTTAAATGACATATGGAGTATGATTTAGATTTGTGGGAAATATACTAATTACATCCTAATATTGCAAGCTATAAAGCACAATAAAGCATTTGACTTCCCTCTTTTGACACTATAGAATCAGCGGGCAATATTAGCAAGTACATTAATTATATAAAATGCTTGGAAAATTAAAAAAGAGAAAAAGACTGAAAACGCATGGATTCCAGAAGAGATCTGATTCAGTTTTAAAAAGTAGAAGAGCAAAAGGCAGAAAACAGCTAACTGTTACAGTTCACTCTAAATGATTGCAAGACAGTTAAGAGTACCGCGCCAAGACATTCCTTATATCCTTAAAAAAGGCTTAGAAAAAACCTCAAAACTATTTATTATAAGACTCAGAGAAACAAATGAGCAGTTTTCTAGATACCGAGTGATAGTAAGCCAAAAAATTTACGCCAAAGCGGTAAAAAGAAACTACTTAAGGAGACAGATATACGAAGCAATTGCACAAGGGATTAAAGAGGGCAAAAACAGCAACAAATTAGACATAATTCTAATTCCAAAAAAGAAAATAATAAGCAGTAATTATAAAGAAATCATAAGCGACATTAAGCAAAACATCATCAAATAAATTCATGGAAAAATTAAATAGACTACTCAAGAACACTCTAATCTTTCTGGCAATTTTTTTAGCGGTAAATTATGTAATGCAAAGCTGCGTAAACAAAGAAGAAGAACTTTTGGTAAACTCAGGAAATATTCTTTTTACAACTACGGATACGGAATACAGCCGTAGACAGATAGTTACCATAAACATAGAAAACAGCACTAAAGAACCAATAATCATTCCCAGTGAATGCCCAAACGAACCATTCTCAATCTTTCGATACGAAAACAACGACTGGGTTCAGAAAACAAGCTCCCCCGAATTGGACTGTAAAAATGCAAAAGATATAACTCTTGAGTCGGGAGACGAAATGAAAATCCCATACACCAGCTGGAATAACACTCTATTCTCAGACATGGGACGATATCGAATAGAATTTGCAACAACGGTGGAAGGAGAAAACAAAACTATTACAACAAATGAATTTTTAGTCGTAAAAGAAGGGATATTCCGCCAATTATGGAACGGTTTGTTTTATAGACCAATATATAAT
This sequence comes from bacterium, assembly GCA_027622635.1. Taxonomy (GTDB): domain Bacteria; phylum Patescibacteriota; class Gracilibacteria; order UBA1369; family LOWO2-01-FULL-3; genus JAQBYK01. The sequence goes on along the minus strand of JAQBYK010000040.1, from coordinate 3,452 downwards.
GCTCTTATCTTTATTGCATCTGTAATACCGGGTCACAGCCTGGGACTGGCAATAATCCTTCTGACACTAATCATTCGCACAATTCTCCTTATTCCTTCTCAAAAAGCGATGAAATCGCAAAGAAAAATGCAGGAAGTCCAACCACGACTTCAAAAAATCAAGGAAAAATACAAAGGAGATCAACAAAAGATAGCAATGGAAACAATGGCACTTTGGAAAGACGCAAAAGTTAGCCCATTTGGTAGTTGCCTGCCTTTACTTCTTCAATTTCCTTTCCTTATAGCTGTATTTTACGTAGTCCAAAATGGACTTAACCCGGACAGCGTTTTCCTTTTCTACACAGACTATAATGGTTTTAGCCTTCATGACATAGGCACAAATTTTCTTGGAGTTTTAGAACTCACAAAACCAAATATATATGTTCTTCCTCTGATTATAGGAGGTCTCCAGTTTTTTCAGATGAAACTGGCAATGGCTAATAAAAACAAAAAGACCACCAAAAAGGATAAAAAATCAGATGAAATGGCAATGGCAACAAACATGATGACATATGTAATGCCTGTCATGATCGCTGTTTTTACAGCTTCACTTCCGGCAGGTGTAGGAATTTATTGGGGAACATCCACGGCTTATGGTATTGTGCAGCAGCTTTTCGTGAACAAGGACGGCGGAAAAGACCCAAATGAACCAACAGTAAAAGTAATTTCTAATTAAATGTTATGGACATCGAAGAAATATTAAAATCAACTCTCGAGGAACTTCTCACAAAATCAGGATCCGATTATACAAAAATAACAGTTACGGAAGAAGAAAAAGACAGCTTCTTAATAAATATAGAAAGTGAAAATCCGAGCCTTCTAATTGGATACCATGGAGAAAACGTACAAGCTATTCAACACCTACTTAAAGTTCTTGCCTGGAAAAAATCCAACAATGAAAAATTCAATATCTTACTGGACATAGACAATTACAGACAACGGCAGGAACAAAATGTTATAACCCTTACTGAAAGAAAGGTGGAGACATCAAGAAAAACCGGAAGACCACAGTCACTACCACCTATGTCCCCATATTTTAGAAGAAAAGTTCACATTCATTGTATGGGCGCAGGATATGAAGACATAGAAACTCTAAGTGAAGGTGACGGAGACAGAAGACACGTAATTATTAAGTTGAAATAATGGCTACGCGTAAGGCACAGCTCAAAATTATCTACTTCACTGCCTGCTTCTTTATCGGCGCAACAATAGCCATCAGCCAAAACCTTAATGGTTTTGCCGATTCGGATATCACGGATGCACCCGAAATTTCAGAGCCACAAGAATTCACAGACGTGTCGGTAGGAGATCCCTATTACATGGCCATTAATCATCTTAAGGCAAAAGGAATAATCAAAGGATACGAAGATGGAAGCTATAAACCAAACAATTGGATCAACAGAGCTGAAACCTTGAAAATTCTTACACTGGGAAGCGAAATTTTTAAAGAAGACGAACTGGGTAAGATATCCGCAGATAGCGTAGAGCCTTTCAGTGATACTCCTGTAGACGCATGGTATATGAAGTATTTATATCCATCATTAGAACTGGGCATAATAAGTGGCTATCCGGATGGCACATTCAAACCGGGTAATGACATAAACCTTGCTGAAACACTTAAAATTTTCTTTGAATCAATTGATGACATTGATTATGGAAACACAGAGGAAAATCTTTACAATGACACGCCATTAAATGAATGGTTCACCAAATATACCGCTTATGCCGGATCCAAAGGCATCATAAACATTTATCCATCAAATACTGTCAGTCCGGACCAAATGATGAGTCGAGGCTACCTGGCCGAAATAATTTACCGTTATGAAAAATCTTTAGAAGGCTATGGATTTGGTAAATCAACCTGGTATGGAGCTGCTGTACAGGGAAACAATACAGCTTCAGGAGAAACATTCGACCTGAACAAATTAACAGCCGCACACAAATACCTGCCCTTTGGCACTATGGTTGAGGTAACAAATCTGGCCAATGGTAAGTCGGTTGTAGTTACAATAACTGATCGTGGCCCATATGGACCGGGAAGAGTTATTGATCTTACTTCCAGCGCTTTCTCAGAAATTGCCTGGACTGGAACAGGTATAATTGATGTACAATACAAAGTAGTATACCTTCCATAAAATGATTGAATACAAATCAAAAAAACGAAAAAAGCGCAGCAAAATAACTCTAAATACAGAGACTAAGAAAACCATAAAGTCACTGATTATTACGCTTTCGTCAATGATTATTGTATTACTAATAGTCTTTATTGCCTCCATCAATGACAGCGCACAAAAAGGATATGCCCTCCAACAAGCAAAACAACAAAACGAATCGTTAAAAACACAAAAAGCAACTTTAAACACTAAAATTACGGATTCAACAGCTTTCAAAAGATTAGAAGAAAACGAGATCGTAAATAAAATGGAAATCAAAGAAGAAAAAGACTACATCACAAAGGAAAACAACCTGATAAAATGATGTTTGACTTTCAATAGGCAAACCTTATACTTACGTTTGCAAAATTTGACAATCAGGGGCCATCGTCTAGTGGTTAGGACATCAGGTTTTCATCCTGAAAACAGGGGTTCAATTCCCCTTGGCCCTACCAAAATCCTCACATAATAATCTCCTTTATTTTCAACCTTTCAAGTTCCTCAAATTTATCCAAAGTTGTCCTGTCAACATGGCACTTTTTCTTTTCCAAAATCGAATACATAATACTCCCCTTTTTAACAATCTGATGATCATGTAGAGAAAATATTCTACCGCACATGGGGGAAATCAGACTTTCTTCCTTATAATTCTGGGGATAATACATTGTTCCAATCAAGTCCCCCGCATGCACATAATCCCCCAATTTAACATCATACTCAATAATTCCCGTTAAACTGGCCTTCACTCCATATCTCTTTTTAAGAACAAATTGCTGCCTTGGCACAATTGGTGCACCGGGAATCATCTTGTAAAATTTTAGAATATTATGAATCCCTTCAACACCTTGTTTGAGGAATTCATCAAAAATATGCTTCGCACCACCTATTTCAACAGTTACAATTGGTTTCTCAAATTTTTCGAAAGCCGACAAAGCCAACATGCCTTTTCTTCCTCTCCTCTCAATTATGATTTCAGTCCCAAAAAGACGCCCAAGATTACGAATCAAACATTCTCCGTCTTCACTGTTACATCCACCAATCCTGGTATGAGGAAAAAGTGTGCTCTGAGCACCGGCATCATGACAATCAATACCAAAATCAATTTTTGAAATAAATTTATCCATCAACTCACGAGCAAACCTAAAACTAAAATCTCCTCTACGTTTTCCTGGAAAACAACGATTCAAATCACGCTTGTCAGGATTGGCTTTACGCTGCCCTCTGATAAAACCGGTAGGATTTAAGAGAGGTATTACGATTA
>JAQBYK010000039.1 GCA_027622635.1 bacterium | reverse complement strand
CGAAGAAGGTGGGTCCGGCGCAAATGTTGATCTGATCGTCAACATTCCCAGGAATTATAGTCGCTCATCAGTGACAGACGGCTACCTGATAAGGCGAAAATCCATCGACCTAAACATTCCTCTAATAACAAATGTTCAAATTGCAAAAATTATGGCCGAAGCTTTGCATAAATATGGGCTGGAGGACTTGAAGGTGCTGGATATAGATGCGTATTTTTAGCTTGAAATGGCCCTTTTTTGCCTATAGAATGCGCTCCGTATGATTAAAAAGAATACCCTAAAACTTAAGAAGGGATTGGCGCAGATGCTGAAAGGCGGCGTTATTATGGATGTCGTAAATGCTGAGCAGGCTAAGATTGCGGAAGACGCAGGAGCTGTGTCCGTAATGGCTCTTGAGCGTGTGCCTTCCGATATCCGGCGTGATGGGGGAGTGGCTCGTATGAGTGACCCTCAAATGATTCGTGAAATCATGGAGGCAGTGACTATTCCTGTGATGGCGAAGGTTCGTATAGGCCATTTTGCCGAGGCTCAGATTCTTGAGAGTATAGGTGTAGATTATATTGATGAAAGCGAAGTGCTTACCCCTGCTGATGAGAAATATCATATTGATAAGTCGGACTTTAAGGTGCCTTTTGTTTGTGGTGCTTGTAATTTGGGGGAAGCTTTAAGAAGAATTTCTGAAGGCGCTTGTATGATTCGCACAAAAGGTGAGGCCGGAACCGGAAATGTTGTTGAAGCGGTTAGGCATATGCGAACAATTAATGAGCAGATCGAGTCCCTGAAGGACATGAAAGAGAACGAGCTAAAGGCTTTTGCTGAGATGGAAAGGGTTTCTGTGGAATTACTTAAAGAAACTCGTGATCTTGGTTGTTTACCTGTAGTAAACTTCGCGGCCGGTGGCATTGCTACTCCCGCCGATGCTTCTTTAATGATGCAGCTTGGCTGTGATGGTATTTTTGTTGGAAGTGGGATATTTAAATCTTCCGATCCCGCCGCGCGTGCAAAAGCTATCGTCGAAGCAACCATGAACTACGCTGATGCTGAGATTTTAGAAAGAACTTCTCGCGGACTTGGAGAGGCTATGAAAAGCCTGGAGATCGATAAGCTGGAGGATAAATATGCGGAAAGGGGTTGGTAGCTAGCTCAATGCGGCTTCAATTTCCGCAATTAAAGCCCGCCTTACCATCTGTTGTCTTTCTATCGGATCTGTTTCTTCTGTGTTTGGAAGAATGATTTTGATTTCCGCTCCTCCTTCCGGATGATTGCAAATTGCGATATCGCCCTGGTGCCCATCTACGGTTTTTTTGATGATTGCCATGCCGAGCCCCTTGCCCCCTTCTACAAAAGTGACGCCTCTTTGAAAGAAGTACCCGAAAAGTCGAGCGTCGGTTATGTGTTGAACCAGCCTGGTATCAAGTACGCCTTTTTCTATAACGGAAAGTTCTTCTCCATCCTCCCGTTTTTGTTGCGCCATTTCGATTACTTTTGCCAGAATTTTTTCTCTTGAAAATCCTTTTCCAAAGTCTCTAACTGACAAATCAATTGTATCATCTGTTTTTTTGGAAACCTTAACCAAGACTTTTCCGCAGGGATTATTACCTAAATTGCCTGCGTTTTTTATTAAATTTTGCATCATATTTTGAAGGCTCGCCTTATGACCAAATAGTTGAAGTCCTTCTTCGACAATTATTCTTATCCCTTTTGCTTCCGAGTTGTCTTCGCCGGTGGCTTTTATTATATTAATTCTTGTCCTTATCCCGGCCTCCATTACGGCATCTTCCACATCGAATTCTTTGAACTCAAACTTTCCGGTTACTATGGCCAGATTTGCTTGGCAAAGACTTTTTACGGCATTTGTGCTTTTATCCAGCGTTTTTTCAAGTCTGGAAATCGTAGGCGTTTGGTCTGCTTCTCCCTGCGTAGAAAGAACTATTTCCGCACATATTCTTGGTGTGCGTAATCCGCTTATTCCGTCGTGATTTAGGTTGGCTATTATTTGTGACATTGCTCCACCTCGGCCAGCTTGTCTCCCAACCTCGCATGCCGCGTTTATGAGGTTCATCGCTCTTGCCAAAGAGTCCAGGACACCATTTAAATCGTCCTCTTTAAACTCGCCCGCCTTTAATTCTTCAAACGTGGCTATATCATCTAAAATCTTTATTACTTGTGTTAACATGCTTATTATAAGGGTCTTTCCAAAGTAGACTCTTTCAGGATCGCTTAAATTAAAGACTCCTTCATTACATATTTGGGCTATTTTGGGGTCAGTTTCTCCGGCTTCTTTCAGCTTGTCATCTACTGTCAGTAGCCTCCAGACCGTTTTGTGTATCTCCTCGCTTCTTTCGGCGTTTAAGGCCGGCATTTCCACTGTCAGCCCGGTTTCACTTCCCTCCCTGGCAAAAGGTGGCCCTTGGGCTTCTGTTAGGAATTTGCCTATGCTGTCTGGAATTTCGTTCATAGCGTGGATGCTACACCTTCTCTCGACATTTTGTCAAACATCGGGGTCGTCGACCCTTTGGACTTCAGCCCTAATTGTTTCTATCACTCCATGTGTCTTTTGGCCTCTTGAATGAGATGGAACCCAGGTTTCATATCTTATGAAAGCATTTCCCGGATACCTTGTTTCCAATTCTTCTAAGCTTTCAACACCAAATCTTTCAAGTAATGCCGGCACATCTTGCGCCTTCACAACCTGTCCTATCTCAATGAATTCTATACCCTGGCGAAGTTCTCTACCCATCTCGGCAGCCTTCCTTCTTGCTTTTTGTGACGGTTTTCCCGCGGAGACTCTAATTGACTCTACTCCGTCCTCAACAGCCACTCTTCTCACTAATGGAAGTAGCCGTCTATGCCCAACAACCGTGCTTTCTCTTTGAACTCTTTCTACAGTTGCATCTATTTGTTCCTCAATGTCGCCAGGTATTATTTCATCGTCTTCCTCGGGTTCTAAGTCAACTGCGATTCCTTCCTCCAGGGCTCCATAGATTGCCTCCGCCCTTGCTTCCGGGCTGATTGTTTCGCCTTCTCCGGTTGGATAGCGTCTAACGATATCGGTGGCAGGATTTGGGGTTGGGTCTTGATCGCTTGGCACTGCTTGCAAAGTTGGTTTTACCGCTTTTTTCCTTGGCGCAAAAATATCTCCGTACATTTTTTGAAGAGTATGTCTTCGGCAAGTCATTTGTGCTACATACCAGTAAATATCCCTGCGAAGAAGTTCGTAGTTTATTGTTTTGCCTGCCAGTAATTTCAAGGTTTCCGGTCCTATGTCGAAGCAGCCGAGTTCGGCTTTGAATCGAGTTAGAAATACCGGAGGTATATCTCCCATGCTGACCAAGGAAGCAAGCTCCAGTTCTCCTTTTGGTGCATTCCTCTTTGGCCTCAATGCTTCCTGAACCTCCATGCTGTCAGCCACCACTGCGCCTATATCTTCTTTGAAATAGTCCACCTGGGTAGAATAATTGTGAAACATTCCAAGCCTGGGGTCATCGACCGGCGCAAATTGCATTACCAGTGGTTCATCTTTAAATAGAGTGTCGTTTTCGGATGTACACATTGGGATTTCCTTATCCGCCTCCTCTATTAATAATCCTGCGACTCTGTCATTTTCTGCTGTAAGATGCTCCCTGCTTCCAAGTTCCGGGACCTTAAATGTGCCCACCCTTCCCCTCAAAAACGGGAGCCACAGTTTTTTTATCTGTTTGTATTGAGACGCCATGTTTAAGATTCTTTGAGCAGTTGCCTGGTTTGGAGCTATGCTTAATAAGGCGTTTGTGTTTTCTACAAGTCTGAAAAACATTTGATGCGTTTCTTCGCTTGCCATACGCCCTTTACCTCTCTTTACGTGAGACCTGTGCCTGCCTTCGTTTAAAGCAATCATTGCAAAGAAATAACCCCTTACCCGTCCCTCTATTTCGTTAATTACAAACGCCTCTCCGAACCTAAGTCCTACCTGTGATGCTTCCGGATATTTCGCATGTATTGCTTCACCTAGCCACGTCAATATGTTTAAAAAATCTACTTTTAGTATGCCTTTCTTACTAAAGTTCCTTAAGATTCCGTTTATAAATCCGCGCACCGCGGCATCAATCAATGGGGCTGCTTGTTTTGCTACATCCAGTTTCAATGAAGGGTTTTCGTCCAGCTCGTCAGAATGATGTGGCGCATATAAAATAAGTGCTTGTTCAAGCGCTGTTTGGCCTGACGGTGTAATAAGTTTCCTCATTTTTGGCCCCCATGGCGGTCTACTCTCGGGGTACCGGGCTTCCTTTCCTTCTATTGCCATATAATTCTGTTAAGCACCAAGCCTCTTTAGAAGCGCTTTGTGGACTAATTGATAGCGTTTTATTCTGTCGGTTTCTTCTGTATTCGGCAGCAAAATTTTTACCTCTGCCCCACCTTCCGGATGATTTGCTATCCTGATGTCTCCATCGTGACCATCTACGATTGTTTTAGCTATTGCCAGCCCAATTCCCGAAGACCCTCTCAAGCTGGTTCCCCGACTGAAAAGATGCCTGGTTAATGCGGCTTCCGGTAAATAGCTCGTCCATGCCGGATCCAGCAATGTCTCCTCGAATGGGCTTAACTCTTTACTTGCGTACCTCTTTACGATTGCAGCTTGTGCAAGCGACTTTCTCAGCTCTGTAATGTTGATTCCCTGGCCGTGGTCTCTTACCGAAATCTCGATGCAGTCCGGATCAACGGGATAACACTCCATAACGATCGGAAATTTTTGATTGCGGTAGAGAGTGGCGGGATTTTTTAATAAATTTAGAATCATGACTGCAATACCCGAAGCCTGCGCATTTACCACAAGATTCGGGTTAATATTTACCGATATATTGCCCACCTTTGCTTCCTTTCCATCTACCACTTCGTAGCCCGAGTTTAACCTCAGTCTTTCCAATGTTGCTTCCAGGCTATGCTTTAGCGCATACTTTTCTTTGGAAAAGTCACCTTCAACGATTGCCAGATTTGCTTCGTATATTTGCCCTAAAAATGCAACTGTTCTGTCCATACTTTTCTCAATAATGGCTTTGTGTTGATCTCTTACTCTGTCTGTTTCCGCATTTGCATATAAATCTAAATATTGAACCACTACGAGGCTGTTATTCTGGTCATGGGCCGTATTGGCTATCATTTTAGCCAACGGTCGCACTTGTCCCGTCAATCTTGACACGAAGCGGGCAAAGTTGATTAAATTTTGTATTACCCGGAATTTATTCTCCGCTTCTTTAATCTTGTCACTTTCAAAATCCGCATCACTTAAGTCCTTAAAACTTAGAAGATTTTGCTTGGCTTCCAGCAGTGCTCTAAGGACTTTGCTAAGGAATATTCTGTCGAAATATTCTCGCTCAGCTTTTGTCATCACCGTTATTTTTTGGGTGTAAAGATTTGCTGTTAGCACAAAAGGTTTACCTTTTTTTCCTTCCTCTATCATCGTGTCCGCAATTTCGTTGATATTTTCAATTTGATCTGCTGAAAGACCGGCTTCCCCTAGTTCGTCGAAGCGAAATCCGGTGATGATTTTATCCTCACCAAGTGGTGGTCCCAGATGAGGCGAAATTTTTTCACTAAAATTAATCATTAGCTGGTATTAAATCAACTTGTGGTGTATATGTCAAGGGTATGAAGATCGGGCTATTAGATATACAGGGATCTGTAAAAGAGCATCTGGACTGCCTGCAAAAGCTATCTGTGGATGTGGTTTTGGTTAAGAAGGTGTCAGGCCTGGACGGCTTGGGCGGCTTGATAATTCCCGGGGGAGAAAGCACTACTCTTGGTAAATTATTGAAGAAGTTTGGGTTGTGGGATGGGATTTTGCAGCGAGTGGAGGAAGGAATGGCTGTCTGGGGCACTTGTGCCGGAGCGATTTTGCTTTCGCAAATGGGGCTTTTGGATGTCGACGTTGAGAGGAATGCATATGGGGGGCAATTGGAAAGTTTTGAGGGGGAGGTGGTGTTTAAGGAGACTGTGTCGTCCCCGGGGATAAGGTTTCCCGGGGTTTTTATAAGGGCACCGAAAATTGTTTCGACTGGTGAGGGTGTGGAGGTTTTGGGAACATATGGTAAAGATGTTGTGGCCGCGCGAAGCGGCAAACTTATGGCAACAACCTTTCACCCCGAATTAACGGATGATCTGAGTGTTCATCGATATTTTTTGGAGATGTGTGGATAGGCCCTATGGAGACGCTTCCGGTGGCTGATTCTCCATTGCGCGCCTAACCGCTTTGGCCTCTATTTCGACTATTTCCGGAATGTCGTGAAATTCAAGGGGTTCATCATCTCCGGGTTGCTCAATCCATCCGCGCATTAAACCGATGTTTATTTCGTTATCTGATAACTCTGCCGCTCGTGCTTGCTCCAGGCTGCATACTTGGTCACTTGCTGAAGCGCTTAATGCCCTTAGTTTTTCCAGTGCCGCTCTTTCGATGGCTTCGATAGAGGCAACTCCAATAGCATTGCCATCCGGGTCATCCACTATCCGTGATCTGCGTAGGTCGATCTCCGGGAACCCCAGTGGCTCATCGTCGTCCGGGGGTTTTAGTTCACCGCGCATAAGCAAGACTTTTATCTCTTCGGCCGTACTTCCTGCTTCTTCAGCATCAGCAATGCTTGGTCTTGTGTCTTCCGGTCCTTCTGGTCCTTTAATTGACATATTTTTAGGATTTATATTGTACGACTTGGTACTTTACTCGGTTTTCGTGCTTTGTCAAGCACTTAAGCTATGGTTTTTCTTGTGTGCTATTTAGAATGCTTTGCGATGTCTAATTTCTTGCCAAAATCAATTAGAACCCTTATAGAAGAGCTTTCCAAGCTGCCGGGTATTGGCCCAAAATCTGCACAGCGGATGGCGATTTATCTTTTGCATTCTCCTGATAGTCGGTTAAAGCCGCTTGGTGAGTCTATTTTGAATCTCAAAAAGAATGTGGTTTTTTGCGGAGAATGTTGGAATGTTGCGGAGATGGATCCTTGTCCGCTCTGCTCGGATGAACGACGGGATAAAAGCATGATTTGTGTCGTGGAAGAAGTTTTAGATGTTGTTGCGCTTGAGAAAACCGGCGATTTCAAGGGACTTTATCATGTTTTGCATGGTGCTCTTTCTCCGGTTGATGGGATTGGGCCGGATCAATTGAAACTGGAAGAATTGTTTGCGCGTGTTTCCCCTGGCATTGATGAGGTTATTTTGGCTACAAATCCAAGTTTGGAAGGAGAAGCGACCGCGCTTTATATTCAAAAACACTTGCAAAATTCTTCAGCACGAGTTACAAGAATTGCTCGAGGCTTGCCCGTGGGTGGTGATCTGGAATACGCAGACGAAGTCACACTAAGCCGGGCTCTCAAAGGTAGATCTGAATTTTAAACCGAGAAGGTGCTAGGCCCGGACCCTGATAGATGGCGTCCTTTTTTCACGATGAACTGTGTTTCAAAATCGTTGTGGAGGTTTTCGACGATCCCTTGGTGGTCATTTTTTTCGATGGCTTCAAGGAGTTTTTCGGTCTTTGTTGTATTCTTGCCGCATTTCGCAAGGTCTAGAGAATGATATGCCAGTTTTGTTTTGTCAGGAGTGTTGACTGACTTTGTTTCCACCTTGAATTGAAGGTTTTTTATTGGCTTTAGTGGAGTGATTTTTTCTCCATAATGAGTGCCGTGAGCTGTGCCTCCAATTATGAAGAATGGCACGTCCATGCCTATTTTTGCCGCTAGTATTAGTAGTTGGTCCTCAGAAATTCCCAAGTCCCATAGTTTGTTTAACCCTTTTAGAACCGCGGCGGCATTGGAGGACTCACCTCCCAGACCCGACCCGGGCGGAATTTTTCTATTGATACGGACTTGAATGTTTTTCTTTATTGAAAATTTTTCTTTGAAAAGAAGTAGTGCCCTTTGAGCAAGATCTCTATCCACGTCGACCATTCTGTTATTTGCGAAATTGCCTTCAATAATCTCAACCTCATTACACAGCCCCGGGATTTCGTGAAAAATCGTTTGTATTTCATGATATCCTGACGAGCCTTTGTTGAGCACATCAAGGGCAAGATTAATCTTTGCTGGTGCGAGAATTTTCATTCTTTCATCAATGAAACGATAGCAAAACACTGTATGCCAAGCCCTGCCCCGAATGCGGTTAATTCTTCTCCGCTGGTTGCGGTAATGCCAACTTTGCGAGTATCGACACCCAGGATTGTGGCGATTGATTTCTTGAGTTTGCTGACAAGTGGGTCGATTTTTGGAGTTTTGCATTCAATCATTACTCCTATACTGTTGATCCGGAATTTTGATTTTTTAATCTTTTGGAGGAGTGGTTTTAGGAATTCTTTGCTCTTGTAAATTGTTTGCCCTTGAACCTCATCGTAATAAAATCCTATAGAATTGTCTCCAATAGCCTGAGATAAAGCGTTGAAAATCGCATGCAATACAACATCTCCGTCTGAGTTGGCCTCAAGTTTTAGCTCGTCCGGGAATTCAATGCCACCCAGCACCAAGCCCTTTTTCTTCTCCTCAAAAACATGGCTATCCTGTCCAATGCCAACACGAACATCGCTTGGGAGATCGCCCAGGATTGATTTTAATCTGATGTGGTCGGCTTCTGTTGTTATTTTAAAATTGTTTTCGTGGGCCTCGACGTATCTCACCGGTTGTCCTATTGCCTCTAAGAGCATCGCTTCGTCTGTCACCTCCAGCTTCTTTTTTTCCGCATTCTTTGCGGCTTTTTCGAAAACGCTAAATTTTGCGGCTTGAGGGGTTTGAGCCAAGAACATTTTCTCTCGATCATGGGTTTTTATGATGTGGTCTTCATTAATTTCCTTTACGGTCGAGTTTATGAAGTGCCCCACGATACATGCTCCATACTCCGCCGTATGTTGTATTGTTTCTGAAATTTCTTGATGCGAAGGAAGGGGATTTGCGGCATTGTGGACCAAAATAACATCGTTTTTGTCTGCTGTTTTCTTAAGTTCATTGAGGCCCATCTTCATTGATTCCTGCCTGGTGAGACCGCCGGTGATTACTTTGCTGACCTTGTTGAAGCCATAAAACGAAATGATGGTTTCGATTTGTTTTTTGTTGATTTCATTTGCCACTATGATGACGTTGTCTATGTCGGAGTGATCATTGTAAGATGCCAGAGAATAATAAATCACCGGATTTCCTCCCGCCTCCATCAAGAGTTTGTCTTTCCGTGCCTTCATTCTTTGTCCCTGGCCTGCTGCCAGGATGATTGCGTGATTCATATTTTTGCCTTACGGAGTGGTATTTTGGCATAAGTGGATCATTAGTGCAATGCCCCTTGACAGACGCCGGTTTTCCTGTAGAATCGTACTCTATGGATCAGCCCAGTCTCGAAAACTTGCTTACTTCTTTGCACCACCCAAACAAACATGTTAATACGGTGTTGATTGTCGAACCCGACGATGCCGTAAGGGCTTTGTATGTGGATCTTTTTTCTAAGCCATATTCCCG
>JAQBYK010000038.1 GCA_027622635.1 bacterium | reverse complement strand
AGTTTCATTTTAGAACTAAAATCAGCCAAAATTCCACTGTATTGTTGGGCATCTACAGGGGATTCAATACTATTTTCAGATATATTCTTAAGAGTTTGCTTGCATAAGTCTTCTATCATTATTGATGTTATTGCACTAATTACTCGAGAAATATAAACATCCAAATCTAAATCCTTTCCATATTTTCCCATTACATCTTCCTCGCCCATTTTCCAAATTTCAAATTTTTTGAGATCTGAAAGATTAATTAAACCAGATCTAAGCCCATCATCCATATCATGATTTGTATAAGCAATTTCATCTGCAATATTGACAACCTGGGCTTCCAGATGTGCTGACACCTCAAATTTTTTGCCGGCTTGATCCCAAGCAGATTGGTGTTTTATTAAGCCATCCAAAACCTCAAATGTAAGATTTAGACCATCAAAATCCGGATATGCCTTCTCAAGAGTTTCAACAACTCTCCTACTTTGTTCATTGTGCTCAAAATGCAACCCAAATTCCTGAACTGCATCGTTTAAAGCGTGTTCACCCGCATGTCCAAAGGGAGGATGTCCGAGGTCGTGGGCAAGAGCAATAGCCTCACACAAATCTTCATTTAAACCAAGGCGACGGGCAATATCCCGACTAATTTGCGCTACCTCTAAAGTATGGGTCAATCTGGTTCGGTAATGATCACCACTTCCGGCCATAAAAACCTGGGTCTTTTCATCCAGTCTACGAAAAGCTTTGCAGTGAATAATTCTGTCTTTATCTCTTTGAAAAGCCAAACGCCCATCATCAAAGGTTTCCGGAAATTTTCGCCCGTCACTTTCCCTGCTTTTTATGGCATATGGGGCAAGTATCCGGTCCTCTCTTTTTTGCAGTAAATCGCTCATAGATCCTTGAAATAATAGGAACAACATGATATACTAATATAATTAATAAAACAAAAATATGGGACCAGAAACACCGGACAAAAGTAATTTATCTCCAACCGCAAGCTTCGTTGCCGGTAGAGAGGGGATCGTAACGAATTTTCTTACACCGGAATTGGAAAAAAGAAAATTGATTGGCAGATCAAACGAAGTAATTAGAGGAATATTGGAAGGAACATTGGAAATAGACAGTGCGGACACAATAAATTTAGCCTCAGATTTAACAGATCTCAAGTCTTACGTAACAATTCAGGTAGAAAAGGCAAAAGCGGAAGGAAAACCAATCGAAGATCTAAGCAAAGCTCTGGCCGTAGTAGACAACTATACTCAAAAGCTGATTGCAACCATCCGAACTTCGGATCAATACAGAAAACAAGCTCCACCGGAATCTGCAGCCGCATAAATTGTGCAAAGTGGTTCGTAGTGCTATCCTGATACATGATGACACTTTTTCAACAAATCCAAAAATATTTAGAATTTTGCGAAATTGCCCAAAATAAATCTCAAAAAACTCTAGAGAATTATTCACACTATCTTAGAAGGTTCAAAAATTTTGTTGGGAAGGAAGCTTTGCCGGAGGATCTTGATTTAAAAAAAATACAGGAATACCGTCTTTATTTAAATAGACACAAAGATGAAAAAGGGAAGGGCCTAGGGAAAAAAACACAAAATTACCATATAATTGCTCTCCGAGCCTTCTTAAAATATCTTACAAAAAACGATATAGAAACTCTTTCTCCGGAAAAAATTGAACTTTCAAAAATCCCAACAAGAAGTGTAGAAGTGATTTCCCGTGAAGAATTGGATCGCATTTTCAAAGCTGTAGACAAAGTGAATAAAAGCGGACTAAGGGATATTGCTATCCTGGAAACACTATACTCAACGGGCCTAAGGGTAAGCGAAATGGCATCTCTCAATCGTGATCAGGTCGATCTAAAACGCAGAGAATTCATGGTTCGTGGAAAAGGATCCAAACCTCGCATTGTTTTTCTCTCTGAAAATGCAGTAGAGGCAATTAACGTATATCTGAAAAGTCGTGATGACAATTTTGATCCGCTCTTCATAAACAATATGAAAACTGATATCACAGATCACGAAAAAAGACGCTTAAGCACAGTAAGTATAGAAGCAATAGTGCGAAAATATGCGCGCAAGGCGGGTATTATTAAAAAAGTTACACCGCATACTCTTAGGCATAGTTATGCGACAGAATTATTGATCAATGGAGCGGACATACGTTCAGTGCAGGAAATGCTGGGCCATAGTTCAATTACCACAACTCAAATTTATACGCATGTGACAAATAAGAAATTGAAAGAAATTCATGACAAATTTCACAAGTAGCCAAAAATAACTGAAATAGCTATAATCAAAACATGATAGTAATCGAAAACGTATCCAAGAAATACAATAAAAAGAAAGTCCTAGACGACGTTTCTTTTGATGTGGATGGTGGAGAGTTTGTCTCCATAATAGGGCCATCAGGTGCCGGGAAATCAACACTTATGCACGCATTGATAGGGGCAACAAGGGTAGATCAAGGAAAAATCAGCATAGATCACTATGAGGTACAAAGTCTAAGGCCCTCACAGATACAGGAATACAGAAAGCGTATAGGAATAGTTTTCCAGGATTTCAAACTACTTCCAAAGAAAACCGTTTTCGAAAATATAGCTTTTGCACTTGAAGTTGCAGGCTATAGTAAGGAATTCACAAAAAAGAGAACAGTTGAAGTCCTAAAACTTACAGGTCTTGAAGAGCTTAGAAATCATTTTCCTCACGAATTATCCGGTGGAGAAAAACAACGCACCGCAATTGCCAGGGCCCTGGTGCACGCTCCTGAGCTTCTTTTCGCCGATGAACCGACAGGCAATCTTGATCCGGAAAATGCCGAGGCACTGGCAAAACTATTCAAAACAATTAATGATCACGGGACTACTGTAATAATTTGTACTCACAATAGAGATCTGGTAAACGCAGTAAATAAACGCGTCATCAAACTTGACAATGGCAAGCTTGTAAGCGATAAAGAAAACTCTGGCTATAGCTAGAATGCAATTTTTAATTTTGAATTTTCAATTTTCAATGGCTACATACGAAGAATCTGGTGTGAATATCGACCTTGGTGACAAGTGTTCGAAGATAGCCTATGAAGCTGCAAAAGCTACTTTTCCTGGAAGAAGAGGAAAAATAGGCGAGCCGGTTTTAGGTGAAGGAGGATTTGCGGGATTACTGGATATGGGAGAATTCTATTTGGTCCAAAACGATGATGGTGTTGGCACAAAAATTCAAATAGCCGAGGCAATCGGAAAATACGACACTCTGGGATATGATTTGCTGGCAATGGTAGCAGATGACGCCATATGTCTTGGGGCAGAACCAATTTCCGTAAGTAACACCCTGGATGTAGACAAAGTAAATCCGGAAAAAATCGAAGCTCTGATGGACGGACTTAAGAATGCAGCACTTGAACATAAAATTGTGATACCTGGAGGAGAGATTGCAGAGCTTGGGAATATGGTAAATGGTTATTTATGGAATGCAACCTGCGTTGCAGTAGTGGAAAAATCAAAATTAATTACAGGGAAGAATATACAAAAAGGGGACAAAATCATCGGTCTTCACTCGGTAGGATTAAGGTCAAATGGATTCTCACTTGTTAGACACATTTTATCAGAAAAATTTGGAAAAGATTGGCACTCGGAAAAATTTAATGACAGCAAAACCTGGGGAGAAGCCACACTCACGCCTTCCAAAATATATGCCAGTACAATATTGGATATGCACGGTCGGTATGGAGAAAAACCAAAAGTTGAGATAAAAGGAATAGCCCACGTAACAGGAGGTGGCATTTACGGCAATCTAAATAGGATTAGCAAAAACTACAAACTGGACAATCTTCCAGCCATACCTGAACTCATGGGAAAACTTATGGAACTTGGAGAAGTATCTGAGGAAGAAGCATACAAAACCTGGAATATGGGGCTGGGAATGATCTTGATAAGCAACGATGTAGAGCAGATCAAGGAAATCTGCGGGATGTACCAAATAACAGCCCAAGTAATAGGGGAAATCTTATAATCACCTTTAATAAATCGCTTCATTATAACATTTTTCACCTATCGGTAATCTCAAACTCTTTCCCCGATACCAGACATTTGCATATTTTGGACATGTAAAGCTTGATTATAGCATTTTTCACAATACACTCTTTCGAGGCAATCCGGGGCAAAGGTGGTACTGATTGGAATCAAACAATTCTTACAGTGATTCTCAAAAAGTTTCCATGGTCTTCTTGATTCAATTAACCTTTTCAGTCTACAGGGCCAACATAGTTTCGGCGTTGCTAAATTTAATTTATTGTAAAAGTCCAATTCCTGGCCAATAATCTTATATTTACACCTGCAAATATTACAGTTTGGATCAGCACTATCAGATTCCTTGACATCAATTTCTTCATCATCATACCAGAGGTACCCAAGCTCATTCGCGTCCTCCTTACTAAGTGGCATAAAATCAAAAGCCGAACTTTCATTGTATCCAAACGGCGATAGCCATGGGGGAAAGTATTCGCCGTATTCACCAGTTGCTCGCATATGATTTATTATTTGTCTCATTAAATCCTCGTAAGCTTCTTTGCTATATTGTTTATTGAGAATTACATGATTTTGACCCAAATTGATGCTGATAGAACCAAACAAAATGCCAGAATTGAAGCATGTCAGGCAGTACTGAAGATCATGACAGTATAGAGAAGCATTGCAAAACTTAACATTTCGTCCATTACAAGAGCTCATCACTTCGTAGAAATTATCACATTTAAAGCTGACACAACTGACATCATAAGCATTTTTTGTGTCGGTTCCATAATATACATACTTACAATTTTCCAGGTCTTCGGCATCATATACTTCAAAAGAGTTTTTACAGTGTCTTATGTAATTTCCACTCACATTATCGCAGCCAACGACGAGAGATGCCGTGTGAAAAGCCTTTTCCTTAACACGTCTTCTGCTCTCATCCAGCCAATCGGGATTTTCAAACAGTTGAGCCAGGATTGAGGACAACTGACGTTGATATTCGGATTTTTTGAGTTGTTTATTGAAAAGAACGTATTCTCTATCTCGCAAATTCGAGCTAAAAGCACAGTTCTTACAGTCTTTACAGTCATATAAAAACCAGGAATTGCCTGTGTTTTCACATTCCTGACACCCAATGCAACTATAAAGTCTCGTTGAATCCAGACAGCCATAAGATAGCTCGCTATCGTATATCAAGAAAGTATCAACGCATTCCTTGGACCTCTGAGTAGAAATACCGTACAAACAGTCTTCGTTATAGTCGGCACCTGAAGTTAAGTAGCAGTTACGATTTTTAACACTATTGAGTGTGTATTCACTGTTAACACTGTTTGCATGAGTAATTGCTAGTCGTGGAACAACTTCTGAAAGCTCAGAGAATTGCTTGAAAAAGGGTCGATCAAAATCGAAATCCCGACCATAAGAAAGAGGATCCCATTTCTCACTAAAAAAGCAATCCTTACAATAAACGGGAAAAGGTGAGTCTTGAGGGTAGATTGCTATCAAAGACTTCATACAAAGCCCACAATTCTGTCTATACAAGTGGCGCTCATTTCTCCAAACCAATCGCCTTCGTTCTCTTTCCTCAGGGCAAAGTGTGGGGTAGGGGACATCACAGGCATCATAAAACCGAATATCATCATCTGATATTTCAAACTCCTTGCCGGAGACCATACATTTACGTAGCTCAGACATAGTTAAGCCCTTAGACAAAGCATTCTAACAGAAGTTTAGAAAAAGTTTAAGTAAATTTAACGAAAATTTAACGATTAATCTTTATTATTCATAACATGAAGGTGTTAGATGAAATCCCCATACTGCTGAGAGAAATCAATAATCCCCCCGAAAAACTGTATTATGAGGGGAATTTCGACATTTTAGAAAAACCGTGTATTGCGATAGTGGGTACTCGTAAATATAGCGATTATGGGGAGATGGCAACAAAACAAATTGTAAAAGAATTGTCAGTGTTAGACATAGCAATAGTTTCGGGCTTAGCAAAAGGAATAGACACAATCGCCCACAAGGCGGCAATAGAAAACCAATTACCAACGATCGCATTTCTAGGCAGCGGATTGGATGAAATTTACCCAAAGGAAAATTACGAACTTGCAAAACAAATTTGCAAAGACGGTCTTATAGTATCTGAGTACCCAAGTAAAACACAGCCTAAGAGCATGCACTTTCCACAAAGAAACAGGCTAGTCAGCGGCATATCACTTGCTACAGTTGTCATTGAAGCCCCGGAAAAATCAGGTGCGCTCATAACAGCATATTTGGCAATTGATCAGGGTAGAGAAGTTTATGTCGTACCCGGTGACATAGACAGAATTAATAGCAAAGGCATAATCAAACTTCTGCAAAAAGGGGCGGCATACGCTATCGGCTCAGGCAAAGATATTGTCGCAAACCTTATGCAACAACCACATCTTTTCAAGAAAAAAGAAAAAAGCCAAGATAAATCCCCCGAAAACTTCCCGGAGATTGGGTACAGACTAACAGAAGAGGAGAAAAAAATCTTCCGTTTTCTGCCGAGGTACAGACTCGTGACGGTAGATAAGATTGCGGAGGGGTTGAATCGGTCCACAACTTCCATTTTGACCGATTTATCGATTTTGGAAATTTACGGACTGGTAAAAACAGAGAATGGAAAATACCGGAGGACATGCTAATATGGTAGGTAGAATATGCACAACATAAGAACACATCACAAGCACGTAGAAGGTAAAGTGTTTGCATGGATGACGCTGATCATAGGCTTTGCAGGTGGACTCATACTTCCGATATTTCCAAATTTCGTAAAATCAATCGTGCACTCAGACGAGTATGTTAGCGTATTCTATGTTGCCATGGCTGGGGTGATGATACTGGCGGCAGTATTAAGCACAGTATTTTTAAAGAAATTTTCGCGTTCGGCATTGGTAAAAGTTGGACTTTTTGTAATTGCTACGGCATTAATCCTTTTCACTTTTGTGAACCGATTGACGGAATTGCTAATACTCGAAACTTTGAGGGTTTGGTTTAGTATGTTTATACTGATCGCATTAACACTTTTTGTGAGAGATTTTGCGAAGAAAAAGGAATTAGCAAAAGATGAAGGACGCTATTACAGGTATCAAAATTTGGGACTTTTCTTAGGACCGATTACGGGAGGTTTTCTAGCTACAAAACTTGGTAATGAGGCGGTATTTGGGCTGTCAGCAGGTGCAATGATTTTTGCGTTAGCTTTTTTCTACCATCAACAAGTAATACAAAAACATCCTGCAATTCTTAACACAAAGTCCACAACAACTAGATTATTAATACATAACATAAGAGAATACTTCAAGAATCCGCCAAGAATCAAAGCATATATAATTACCTTGGCATTCATGGCATGGACAAGTTTTAGATGGATATATGTGCCATTGTTCGTAGTTTTGGAAGGTTACAATGATAGTATGAGTGGCATGATTTTAGGATTCTCACTGCTGCCATTGATTATGTTGGAAGAAAAAGTGGGGGAATATGGTTCTAAAAATAGCCTAAGAAAGCCAATAGCGCTCGGATTTTTAATTATAGGAGGAATGTTGATATCGATATTTTTTATTCCCAACGTTGTTTTATCATTCTTTTTAATTACGATGGTTAGCATAGGTGGTGCACTAATTGAACCATTGCAGGAAAATTTTCTATTTAAACATTTGCCGGAGGAAAAAGAAGATGAACTGTATGGTGTATACATGACCGCTGATCCTATAGCTTATTTCCTGACACCGGCAATAGGAGCGGTAGTATTAATATTCCTCCCTTTTAAGTATTTATTCCTCGTATTTGGAATTGCAATGCTTTTGGTTAGTGCGTTTGTAAGAACTAATTTGAAACACTCGTAACTCTGTAGACTTCATCAAGGGTCGTCATGCCTTGCGCAACCTTCATATATCCATCTTCACGCATTGTAACCATTCCCATTCTTCTTGCAGCCATTATTAGATTAACCATACTGGCGTTATTCATGATCAGGTCTTTCAATTCCGAATCCAAAGTTATGACCTCGGCAAGAACCGCTCTTCCCTTGTAACCGGTGTTGCTACAAGTATCACAACTCGCAACCTTTGGAACTTCAGTAGGGATTTCGATTACCGCATTCGGATTAACTTTCTTTAAATTTTCCATTATTTCCTCAAATTCTTTTTTTTCAGAATCCTTTATAGGAACCTTTGTCGAACATTTTGGGCAAACTTTTCGAACCAAACGCTGGGCAATGATTGTATCAATTGCGGGTGCGACCATGAATGCAGGTAGCCCCATATTTATCATTCTGGGGATAGTCTCAAGCGCGCTGTTTGTGTGAAGAGTACTGAGGAGCACATGCCCGGTCAAAGCTGCCTGTGCGGCAATTTCTGCGGTTTCCTTATCACGAATTTCCCCAAGCATTACTATGTCCGGATCCTGCCTTAAAATAGCCCTAAGACCACCACTAAAAGTATATTGTCTCTTTTCATCAATCTGACTTTGAGTTACTCCGGCTATACTGTATTCCACAGGATCTTCAAGGGTGATGGTTTTGTTTTCAGGTGTATTCATAGTACTAAGTATCGAATACAAAGTTGTAGTCTTACCACTTCCGGTAGGACCGGTCGAGAGAATCATTCCATGTGAAATTTTGCATGCCCTTTCGAGATTCTTCAAAGCTAAGCCCTGGAATCCAAGGTCGGTAAGAGTTAATGGTGTTTCCTCACTAATCAATAGCCTACACACAAAGGATTCACCTGCGGGAGTAGGAATAGAAGAAACACGAACACCAATTGATTTCTGATTGAATTTAAAGGAGTAGCGACCATCCTGAGGAATACTCGTAACATTTAACTGCAATTTACTTGTATATTTTATCTGGTTTATCAAACGATTGTAGACTTCTGTTTTCATTTCAAAGGCCTTATGAAGCATTCCATCTATTCTGAAACGGACAACAACTTTAGTCGGTTCCGGCTCATAATGGATATCTGAAACACCGGTTTTGATTGCGGCAACGTTTATCATGTTTAAAGCCTCTTCTGCGGTAACCGGTTCAAGTTGAGCACCAAGCCCTTTTATCTTTGCAATTTCTTCTTCATGAGTACCAATAGATTCCTCGGCTACTTCTTCAACTATTTCAACTTTTTGAAATTTTTCCGCTTCTCTGAAAACTTTCAAGGCATCATCGATACCGGCATTGGATGACAGATTAAGAGTTAATACATACTCCTTATCGGTCAATAGTTTGAGAGCACTTTTGGCTTCTGCACTGTCGGGATCCTCCACAGCCACACGAAGATTTTTGCCAACTTTAAAAAATGGAATTACGCGAGCTTTTTTAGCAATTTCATAATCAAGCAATCTCAAGAAATCAGGATTCAAAGGGGTTTTGCCTATGTCGATATATGGTATGCCAAGACTTTCAGCCTTCTTAGAAGTAGACTGTTCCTGAAAATCACGATTAACATTATCAATATTGGCTGAAGCGGCAGCTGTATCAGTAACTGCCAAAGTAGGCTTTGAAGTTGCAGGGGGAGCAGGTTTTGCAGCGGGAGCTGCCACTGGAGCTGCAGCAGGTGCTTTCGCAGCCACAGTAGCCTGAGTGTTGCCAGTAGTATTGTCTCCTTCAGCCATAATTAAGAATAAATAATTCCCTACATTATAGCAGAAAAAGGCCTTAAAATAAACCTACTTAGCCTTCTTTACGGCAGCTTCGATAGCTTTTGCACCCTCTTCATCAATTCCGTCAATTTCAGAAAGGTCCTTGGCGGATAATCCCTTCATTTGCTCAACTTGAGTAAGGTTAGTTGCCTTCAAGGCTTCAACCAGCTTATCATCAAGTCCAAGCTCACTGATATCTTTGGCATCGATTTTTTCCTCAACCTTGGTATCGGGAGTTCCACTGCCTTCATAATCTCCAATATCCAAAACGTCTATC
>JAQBYK010000037.1 GCA_027622635.1 bacterium | reverse complement strand
TCCATCACTGACAGTTTGATTTGGGTAAACGATATTGAAACCGCTGAGCCGGTTAAAGATGCAAAAGTAGAAATTGGCAACATCGCCGAAACATTTACAACCGATGAAGATGGGATAGTTACTTTTGAAACTCCCGATGAGTGGAAACTAAGCTGGGAGGATCGAAGCTCGGATTTCATCAAAATTACCGCTCCCGATGGGAAGATTTTGATTAGTCAAATCATTCCTTACAGTAGTGAAAGCCTTCAAAATCACTATTGGCAGAGCTTCTCGACGGACAGACCTATGTACCAGCCAACCGATACGATTAAATTCTGGGGATTTCTTAAACCCAAGAAATCCGCTGCTCCGCTTCAGGACCTAACTGTGAGACTGGAATATGACTGGAATACATTTGTAAAAGAGATTCCTATAAAACTGGAGAGTGATGGTACTTTCTTAGGTGAGTTGGACATCAATAGCTTCTCGCCCGGATACTACAATCTTTATGTTTATAGCGGTGATAAGCAGGTTGCATATGCAGGCATTCAGGTATCAGATTACATAAAGCCGGCTTATGATTTTAGTGTGGAAGCAAACAAAAAGGCTGTATTCTTTGATGAAGAAATTGCATTTACTGTGAAATCCAATTATTTCGATGGTACACCTGTACCTAATTTAGAATTTCAATATGACGAGGACTATTCATATAAGAGCCATTTATCGAAGACTGACAAAGATGGGCAAGCTTTTATCAAGGCGAGTCCTCAGAAAGGCACTTGTACGGATGAATATTGTTATGATGTGCATAGTTATTATTTTTCGGCTGAGATTGCTAATGCGGAAGAAGCCGATATAAGAGCTTCAAACTCTGTTAGGGTTTTTGATTCTCATTTGGCGGTTACCGGATCAAGTGAGATTGAAAACGGACAGGCAAAAATTGACGTTAAGACAGATTGGATTGATCTCTCTCAACTCAATGATGATAGCAATGTGTCTTACAATGACTACCTTGGTAAAGCTGCGGCGGACCGCAATGTAACTGTTAACATATCTGAAATATATTGGGAAAAATTACCTGATGGCGAATACTATGATTTCATCAATAAAAAAGTGGTAAAGCAGTACAGATATGAGAAAAGCGAAAATCACTTTGATAAATTTGACATCGAAACTGATAAAAATGGTGAAGCAAGTTATCAATTCAAGCCAAATGAAGGCAAATATTATCGCGTAAATTTGGTATCCACAGATGATCAGGGAAATGACGCGCATGACATCATATATGTATATAACGGTGGCCGAAGCAATTCTTACAACTTCTACGAAGTGAATATTTTAAACGGTGAGGAAGATGAAGATAGTTGGTCATCAAAAAATATGTTTGATATCGGAGAAACCGTAAAAACTGCAATTAACAATGGAGACACTGTTATGGATGATGTTGATGCGGAGTTTATGTTTATGCAGTTTAGTAATGGTTTACAAAACTATGATTTCAGTGATTCTCAATACTATGATTTTGAATTTGGGAAAGAAGATGTCCCGAATGTGTTCGTGAGTGCAGTGTGGTTTGATGGGCAACACTATGAAACAGCTTATCAAGCTTCTGCAGCTTACAAGAAGGAGTTGGAACGCCTTAATATTGAGATTGAAACTGATGAAAAATACTATTCTCCCGGAGATGAGGTCACTCTGAAAGTCGATGTTTCTGATACAGATGGCCGCCCTGCACAGGCAAAGGTCAATCTTAACTTGGTAGACGAAGCATTCTTTAGTGTAGCATATGACAACTTTAGTGATCCTCTGGACGATATCTATGCTAATAATTCTAGCGGTGTGTTGGTTGCATATGATTCACATGACAACCCTATTTCATCTGATGAAATGGGAGGGAAGGGTGGCTGTTTCACAGCTGAAACAAAGATATTAATGGCGGATGGCACTTACAAGGAGATTCAAGATATTGAGATCGGTGATATCGTTCTCACAAAAGACCATGAATTTTCCGGAAAACTTGTAGCGGCAAAAGTAAGCAATACGGTTTCTCACTTTGTTTCCGAATACCTTGTATTTAATGAAGATCTTGAGGTAACCGACATACATATTGTTTATGTTAACGGTGGATGGGATATGGCCGGCAATGTCAAAGTTGGAGACAGTATGTTAAATAAAGCCGGAGAAGAGGTAGAAATATCTTCCATTCGAAAGGTAGTTGAACCGGTTTGGGTATACAACTTTGAGGTTGATGGCAAACACACTTATTTTGCAAACGATTTTTATGTCCACAATGATAAAGGTGGAGATGGTGGTGTAAGAAATAACTTTAAGGATACTGCCCTATTTGATGTGGTGGAAACTGATAGCGGTGGAAATGGTGAAATTACATTCACCTTACCTGACAACATTACTTCCTGGAGAGTTACAGCCAGAGCTATTGATGGAGACAATTTGAGAGCGGGTTACGGTAGTACCGAAGTTGTCGTAAGTCTACCATTCTTCGCTGATTTGATTATGAATAGGGAATATTCTGTAAAAGATGAGCCAATAGTGAAATTCCGTGCTTATGGCGATTCTTTAGATGAAGGTGATGAAGTTGAATTTATAGTCTCTGCGGAAAGCCTTGGCGAGATTGCGAGTGACAAGATTGACGGCGAAGCATTTGAAGGAGGTTATTATGAATTACCTAAGCTAAAATTAGGAAATCATGAAATCACTTTGTTTGCAGAATCAGGTAAGTTTGATGACGCTTTACAGGAGGAGATAGAGGTTAAAGGTTCGAGGCTAAAAGAGAATATCAATGAATTGCTTCGTGATGTTTCAGGTAAAACTAAATTTGAAATTGCTGCAGATGGTCCAACTGCAATCAAATTTACCGATGGCGGCATTGGCTATTATTACTCCAATTTGTGGTCGCTTTATTATAGTAACGGTGATCGCTTAGACCAGAGGTTGTCACAAGTTATAGGAGCGGAGCTCTTGGAGGAATATTTCGATGAAGCTGGGTCGTTTGATGATTCTGATGTTTCTGCGAACTATCAGGAAGAAGGACTTACATTACTCCCCTATAGCGACCCTGACCTAAGGTTAAGTGCACTTGCTTTATATATTGAGACAAATCCGTCACGATATGACAGCTACGAATTGAAAAAATATTTCTATGGTTTTTACAAGCAAACTCAGTCCAATCTGGAGGAGATTGTACTGAGTTTGCTTGGACTTGCCAGCATGAATGAACCGGTTTTGCTGAGTTTAAGAGAAATACAACATGCTCCTGAGCTAAATTTAAAGGAGAGACTTTACATCGCACTTGCTTTTGATGCATTGGGAAGTAGTGGCGAGGCAATGGTTATATATAAAGATGTGCTTGGTCAATTAGCAGAAGATAATAATGCTTATGAGACTGCACTAGGCGCAATGATAGCTGCCAGTTTGCAGGATGACGAAGCTTCAGCTTTACTTTGGGAATTCGTGGAAATTCATGGATTTGAAGATGACTTGGATAATTTAGTCAAAATTGGATATGTAAAAAACTCCATTGAACACAGCAATCCTAATCCGGTTAAATTTGAAGTTAAAGTTGGAGACCATAGTGAGTCCGTGAAGCTTGAAAAATGGGAGAGTTTTAGCATAATGGCTTATCCTGGGGATGAAACGAGTGTTTCCGTTCTTGATGGTGAATTGGCTGCAAATTTAAATTACGCAAAAATTGTTGAACCGGAAGCGTTTGAAAAAGATGAAAGACTATATATCCACAGAGCTTATTTGGTTGATGGCAAAGAGACCACTGAGTTTAAAGAGGGTGACTTGGTTAAAGTTTTCCTTGATATCCGATTTGATGGCAACATTAAACGACCATACTTTAAGATTACAGATGTATTGCCAAGTGGACTAAGATTAGTGAGCGATATTCGTGGTCCGGATTCTTACTATGATTACACCTATCCATACAGAAAGAACGGACAAGAAGTTTATTTCTCCTGGTACCAGGATGATTACTCGCCTTCAAAAACTATCAACTATTATGCGCGAGTGGTTAATCCCGGAGAATTCTACGCCGATCCGGCAAAAGTGGAATCATATTATGACCCATCTATAGCAAACATATCCGAAAGTAATACCGTAACAATTTTGAGATGACAATGCTATCAATGCTCGTTATAATCAGCATACTTTCATTTAAAAATTGATCTAAATATTATGAATAAATTAGTTTTCCCAATAGTGTGTGCGCTTATCCTTGCCGGATGTGGTTCCGCCGGAACCGGTGATAATGTTGCAGTTGAGCAGTCTGAGCCAACCTTGATATGTAATAATGGTTTCAGTGAATACCAAGTAGATGGCACAAGTATTCAGTTCTGCTACGATCCCGCCTGGGGTGATGTCGTAGTTGAAAATCTTGAAGCTTTAGAAGGCGAGCTACATAGAGTAAGTTTTGCGGATTTAGCGGGTGGCCCGGAAATTTGGTATGAAACATCTGATTTTGTAGGAGTTGGTGGTGACGTATATCATATACCTTTTAAGGAAATCAGAATCACAGCTAGTTCGGAAAATCTTAAAACACAGTTCATTGAGGAACTAAATTATCCTTTTGCTGAGGACGAATTTAAGCTTAGGAAATCTGATATTGGTGGCAAAAAAGCAATTAGGGTACATGTAGATGCATCCAATGATTTTTTTGGTGATGTAGACTATGTAAGCTTTATTATTCCTTCAGCTTTTGAGGGACATAATGTCACCATTACAGCTAACCAGGATTACGCTTTTGAGTTGGATGATTTTGCCTGGAATGTCTTGTTTTAGCCTAATTATCCATAGTTACAAAACCTAATGCTGGCGATCCTTCGATTGCTATACTGGCTTTGTTTACTATTATTTCTACAGTTCCAGCCTCACTTCTTGATTCTATACTTTTGATTACCCCCTCCTGTACTCTTGTCCATTCGCTTATGTCGGACATAAGGAGATAGTCCTGTCTACTTTGAAGTGAAGGAGGAAGCTTTAGTAAATCCTCATCTGCCACATGAAAATGTGCCTCCGGCTCGCCTACATATGCAGACTGATATACAATCCAGCCTGAAAGTTGCGCTTCTCCCATATAAACCAATCGTTGTTCGGCCCATGGTGGAGTACCCGATTCCAATTTCCAATTTGCATCTTCAAATGAATATTCTATCTCGTTTTTGCATCTCCCTATTGATAGATGATCATAATATCCATGATCCTCTATTTGATTTGAATTTATATATTCTT
Organism: bacterium; assembly: GCA_027622635.1. Classification (GTDB taxonomy): domain Bacteria; phylum Patescibacteriota; class Gracilibacteria; order UBA1369; family LOWO2-01-FULL-3; genus JAQBYK01. Next base: position 4,711 of record JAQBYK010000037.1, on the reverse strand, counting down.
TTATTTCCTCTACGGAGGAAAATTTTATAGATTTACATATGTTCTGATCCTTGTTTTCCATTGCCAATTGGAAATAGCACTCTGATTGCTTGATTAGATCCGAATTTGAGAGACAATCATCTTGTGGAATAAAATCAGCAGTTTCATTATCTGTTGGCTGTACCTGTGTGCATCCGATAAGAAAAACTGAGACTACAATTAAGGAAATTTTCTTTAGCATATTTCTGTGGTTAATTTATTTTTTTATATTCCTATTTTTTTTAAGATGCAAACATTTGCTGTTGGCGAACACTTTACAACACTTAATTCCTTTATTCCTTGGCTTTCTTTTGCGATGTGTTTTTATTTTCTTTTGTTAAATTTGCCTTTTTCTTTTGCGGATTTAGAATTTCTTCGCAACAAAAAGATTCTGTTTGAATCATTGGATCGAAAAAACAAAAACCGATACCTACCTATTCTTAGAATCTACTCATTCCTGTGAACATTCCAAAACAATAGTTCACGAGATGCTCTTTAACATCTCGGTCAGTTTCCTAGCTTCGTGTACGGTTCGTCAACAAAACAAACGGAGAAAAAGTCATGACTACTTCCTTCCTGCGTCTTCTTCTTGCCGGAATCCTGCTGGTGTCCGCCTGCGTAGTTCCGAACAAGACGGCTCCTCACGTTGAAGCCAGCGCTCAGAACAGCCATCCTCGGCCTGAGTTCGGTGGCGGCCCCGGTGGCTTCAAGGTCCCCGTTCCTCCCGGCTTCGACTGGGAGGTCACTCAGTCCTGGGCTTCGCACTGCGAAATCTGCAATGCCAAGGGCTACGACTGGGACTATTGCTCTGAGAGCATGTCCCATACCTGGGATTGCTGTAAGCACGGCTGGGACTTCAACCTTCCCGGTTACGCCGATTTCGGTAAGCCTGTCCTTGCGTCCGCCGCTGGTAAAGTTCTTGAAATGAACGACAACACCGGTTGGGGCCTCACGATCCGAATCGATCACGGCAACGACATCTGTAGTCGCTACGCTCACATGGATGATGGCTCCACAGACCACCTGTCTGTCGGTCAGTCCGTGTGCCAGGGTCTACAGCTCGGTGAAATCGGAGATAGTGGTTCTGCTGATGGTGCACACCTGCACTTCCAGTTTGAACACTGTTCTAACGGAAAGAGCCTTGCCAGAGGATTTACGGACGGCAACGATATCCCTGTCTGCACTCGTGGACAGGATGTCTATGACGCCCAGGGAAATTACTCTTTCCTCAAGCTCACCAACAAGGTCATAAGTTCCTGCGGTGCTGGAGCGTCAAACTTCAGCGGAGCCGACCTTCCCAAGGGTGGCTGGCTTAGCGCCAGCTGCGGCACACTTCCCGGCTGTCCTCTCATCCCCAATTGTGGTCGTAGTTCAGGACACAAGTTCGAAGACTATTACCATCTCGGCGACAGGACGGCAAAAGCTGCTGCCTACCTGTACAGTGAGTGCGCTCTCGACGGCAAGAGTGATGGCAAGCTCCATCCTCTGGACTTCATCACACGAGCTGAAACCCTGAAGGTGTCCATGCACTTGTTTGGCTTGTCCAGCGAGTGTGGTATTGACACCGGTTCCGGTGATACGGGCCGGGAGGACTGGTTCTTCGACGTTGTCGCGTGCGCTATCCATCATGGGATCATCAGCGACGTAGCACTTTCCTTCAACCCAAACCAGGAGATCACCTTCATTGAAGCCTCCAGGATTCTTGTAAAGTCAGCTGTAAAAGCCGGCGTTATCGAGATCCAGAGGTCTTCGGAGGAGCATTTTCCTCATATTGGTAGTGCCCACTCGGCTTATCCATATGTGGAAACGCTCTACAGCTACGGAGGCCTTGTGCCTCAGTCGCTTGACCATCGCAGTGATAGCAAGCTTGAGCGTCGCGAGTTCGTCATCATGGCTGCATCTCTTTCTCCCTGCTTCTGCGGCAACGTCTCATGCGACGCCAGCTGTAGTTGTGATCAGGCCTCCTTTTCCTGTCTTGATTCTTCGGATACAAGCCCAGGACTTGGAGGTGGAGGAGGAGAAGGTGACTTCGAGGACTTTTCTAATTCAGAGGAAGATTCGCCTGCAGAGGAGGAATCTTTCTCCGATGAAAAGGAATTCGATCTCGAAATCTCCTGTGCCGCAGATCCCGATCGATCACTCTGTATTGGACCTGAAACGGTCTTGTACATCAAGTGTTCGCTCAGGAATGACGGCAGTGAAGATGTAAAGGTCAACGACCTCATCATGCATCTTCATGAGCCTTCCGGCGATTGCGACGTTATTGACTCCCATCTCCGTAGTGGAGAGGGCGTCAAGAGCGTTTCGCCAGGTGAAACAAAGCGCATGAGTGGCCACTTCGAGATCAGATGCAGCTCCGCTCCCGATGATGATCTTGGGGTCTCATTTGACCTCGTAGAGAAGATTCGTGGAGTGAAGACGAGCTATGCCGGTATCCTGGATACCAGCATCCCTGTACCCATGCCGCTTTTCGAAAGCTGTATTGGTCAGGCTCATGAGGCGCAGCCTGAACAGCTGCCTCGCGAGCCTGAAGCTCAACCTGCTCCTCCCCCCGAAGTCAATCCGCAACCAGAGCCGGTTGCCTGTGAAGGCAGCTACAGCCTCTGGATGTGGTCTCCCGAAGGCGATTTCGAGATCGCGACTTCCGGGCCCACTCCTTATTTCCAGAGTGTCTTCACTCCGGGAATGCGGATGTATGCCAGTTTCGACTGCATAGATCTGCCAGCTGCCGTGTTAATTCACGGTGGACCTGATGGACTTCAAGCCTGGAACGAGGAAGGACGAGCTTTTTCGGTTTGGGTACCTGAAAGCCGTCTGCAAATCAACCCTCCACGCAATCCGGATGTCACAGTTCCCTCTTTCGCTACTGATGTGGCGGACTTGGATCTCCTCATCCGGATCCCACCTAACTAGAAGTTCGACCGAGATTCTAGTTGCAGGGGGCCGTCGCTGAAAAAGCGGCGGCCCCCATCCCTTAATTCTCAATTTAGTTTTGAATTGCAAAATCTATGATGGATTTTGTATTTTCTTTAAATAAAGTCTTGGTAAAGACGTTTCCATCAACATTTACTATTACGTTAATTTTTGTTTTTGGGTTTGCAATAGGCTTATCCGTATAAACCTGATACTCAAGGTAAGGAATATTGTTATTATTCTCTGATATCAGAGCTTCATTTAGATATAAATTCAGTATTGGTTTTTCGTATTTAGGAAGTTGAGGTTGGAAACCTGTGATATCTGTAATCATGGTCCCCTCTGCTTGAGGATGGACACTAGTTATTATCCCAGTGCTGTCCTTATCCAATACATGATACTTACTTGTATTAACCTTTTCCTCATTGATTGTATAATCACTGTTTGGGTCTGAAATCAAACCACACTCCTTTATTTCGCCCGAGCTGTTTTCACAAAGTCCTGTCAGATTCCATTGGACTATTATCTCATTATCATCTGTGTTTAAAACGTATCTATCACTATCTACACATACACTTTCGTCCTGTCCATCGTCACAACTCCTTGTGTCTGGTGGCTGATCAGCTGCTTTAAAGCACGGCTTGCATGGAGGTCTGATGCGTAAAACCAGTTCGGTTGCCTGACCGACACCACTAGCTTGTACTTCATTAAAAGGATTTTGAATATTAGTACCATCGTCATAATACAATGGTATAGCCACTCTATCTGTGAGGCTACTCCCAAAGCTCAATTTGTTCCAATTGCATGAATAATCCAACTGATCTACATTTGTTAATCCAATATTTGCTTGGTTTCCTCCCGTAATGATATCGGTTGGAACTGTTTGGCTCCCTGAATTCCCCAGGACCGGTTCGTACATATTGCATCTTGTACCCGCTTCCCCATTCCCTGGGAATGGAACTGTATAGCATGTATTAATGTTTCCCCCTAAATTCACACCGGTTTTACATTCAGAAGTTACCAAGTTTTCAGAATTTTCCGATCTCCCTTTAATTTCAAGATCAACTTTCACATCGCGGAGATCAACCAGACCTAATATATCCGCGCAAAGTGGATCATTCTCCACTACAGCTGTTCCGCCCAAGAATTCGCAGTGTATCGAAGTGATGTTATATCCAAGGTCGTATTTATTAAGTTCCAACTGTAGTCTCTCCATTGTCGAATCAGCAATGTCTCGTGCTGCATAGTAATTGTTGCTATTTTTTACGCTTTGAAATGTATCTACAACTGTTTGTTGTATTATAATGCCAAAAACCGCAAGTAGTGCGAAAATGCCAAGTGCAATGATGGACACAAAACCTTCTTCCTTATTGAGTTTTGCCTTGAGGATAGGCATAAAATAGCTTTTAACTATATGGATGATATCATAATAAGCCAAAATTGATTAGCAAAAAACTGATGAGGCTTTATAATCAGTATATGCCTCATTTCTCCAAAGATAAAAAAGGATTTACTTTAGTTGAAATTTTGATTGTGATAATGATTTTTGGAATCATGGCTTCTATGGCTGTTTCGACATATATGAATGCCACAGGGTCTTTTACTTTTTTGTCCGGATATAAAACTATTATGTCATCTGTTCGTACAGCACGTTCTTACGCAATAACAAATAGGGAAGAAGGAGGAGAGTTGCCTGAGCGATATGGTGTTTTTTTTGAAGCAAATAAAGTCACCTTGTTTGCTGATTTAGGTGAAACTCCATTCGTTTTTGATAAGCCCT
>JAQBYK010000036.1 GCA_027622635.1 bacterium | reverse complement strand
CAATCATTACGTCTTGCAAAACTCTTGCAAACAAAGAATTAACTTCTATGGCCGGCCTAAAAGAAAGAGTTAAATTAGGATCACCATTGGCATAAACGGCTGCCTTGGCAATCAATTCAGTTCCATTGCCATCAAGAAGCTGATCATAACTAATGTGGTCCAAGACAAGATAGTTAGGCTCCGTTTCTCCGGTTCCGGCTTGATTAATATATTCCAAATTATTTACAAGAAGAGGCGGATCTGTACTGGTGGTCCAGGATAAATTCGCGTCATCAGTCGGTGCAAAAGATCTAACTTTTTCTTTCGAAACATAGTGTCCGGGGTCATCAGGCACCTTGTCAAAATCCACAAACGTCAAAGGCTTATACACTACCGCACCATTACCGGAAACCCACGGTGAGCTAAGTCCATCTAAAGAATCGCCAACTGCAGCCTTAGCGGTTTGATCCATTTTTACACTATCTTTCCAGTTAATTTTTATACTTCCAAGAAAAGGACTAGATTGACTTATAACCCCTGGGACCAGAGCATCTTGACCGGTTCCATCCCTCAAAAACAAGTGAACATAGTAACCATCAGCTCCATCAGCGATCTTGTATTCATCCTCTCCTCCGGCGTCAAATTCTAATTTCAAAGGATTTGGCCTTACTTCAACACACACATAAGGCTTGCCATCACACCATCCGGGACCCGAGCTTAAAATCTGACCTGGAAGCTGAATCTTCACCCCTTCAAAATTCATCCACACTCCGGCTTCAGTCCAGGCATAGCCATGCAAGAATCCATCGCTGTCCATGGTTACACCGTAGCTAAAAGTCGGTTGGGATGAGGAATTTGAGCCGCCATATCCAGGTGGTAAGCCCATACTTAACCCGATGGCAGCAATTTTCCCACCTGATGACGCAACTCTTGGCTCAATCTTGTCATCGTTTGAAGCCAGCAAATCTGTTCTTACAGCCTGAGGACAAGAAACGCCCTCCTCAATAACCACATCCCTCTCAAAACTGAGAGTCACCTCTTGAACAACACTGTTCAATGTAAGATCGTGCTCACTAAGAGGTTCCATTTGGTCCACGCTAAGAATAATAGGGTCCTCCCGCCCACCAACAGGTCCATATTCATCACTAACAATAACTGAGGCATTCCCATCTCCGTCAATCTTTTCTAAAAACACACTAAGAGTCTTCTCGTTATCCACATCTCCCTCTCTAAAGATAACATCCTGGGTCTCACCAACGCCAACTGTTACCTGAAGAGATTCAATAACAACGCCAGGCTCTTCCAAAATCCTAAAACGGGCTAGAGGCGGATTATAAAAAGGTTGTAAATCATCGACATACAAATAATAGCCACCACGACCAATATTTGTATGATTATCTACAAGAGAAACTTCCCCATTTATACTAAGTCTCACACTAGCATCATCGGGAGCCCCATAAACACCTAACACTGTAACTTCTAGCTCTTCTCCATAGCCACTTACAACGGCTGTATCCGAAGCATTTATAGTTGTCACTAGCGGCGCCCACTTCTCCGTAAGAGTAACCGATGCAGTCTGATTAATGTCATCAACCGTCACATTTTCATCGCCAAAATCTACCGTATCCCCATTGTTTGCGGAAAGCGTATTGGAAGAATATGGATCTATATTTGTCATTGTAATATCAATCCTTGGATCGGGATTATTCGGGTTGTGTTCGACTGAAACTTCATACTGACTATCACCCAGAGAAACAAACATCGCACCAGGTAAATAGGTTGTAATCGGTCCGTCATTATAGGTTTCAACAACATCGTCGGTCGGCACACAGGCAGGCGCATCTACAGTAACAACAACATTGGCCGTTTCCGTATGATCACCCCAACCCATTAAAAGTTCCACATTGTATGTGCCGGGGTTCTGGAATTGATGCATAGGCGTAGCCTGACTTGAATGAGCGCTACCATCTTTAAAATCCCAATCCACACTATCGGCTCCCTCAGTTGAACCGGCTGTTGTACAGGTTAGGTTTAGCGGAGCTGTTCCTGAGGAAGGAGAACAGGTAGCATTAGCGCTATAATTAACCTGCTCTACCGGAGCCCTTTCTAAAACTTGCGTAGTAGCGGTTTTAGTAACTCCCCCCCAGGTCAAAGTCGCCGTTACATTATGGGTAACAGGTGAATTTGGGCTAGCACTCTGAAACTGATGCATCGGTTCAAAATTGCTGGAGTTAGCGGTCCCATCACCAAAATTCCAAACCACACTATCAGCACCCACGCTGGAGCCGTTTGTTGTACAGCTAACATTTAAAGGTGATCCACCCACGGAAGGATTACAGGAAGCCATAGCGGTATAGACAACTTCCTTTTTTTCTTCTTTCTTTTCGCAATTCGTAGTGGCTGCGGCAGCTCCAGGAGCAGTAATGTTAAAGGTTATTTTTTGAGCAACGCTATTCGACTTAATTTTTATTTCACTAAACAATACGGTGGCTCCCTGCGCCACATCATTTTGCATACCACTAACATTTGTAGACCTACCGGCTTCAATCGAGGCACTATTGGAATCACTGATAGAATTAACCGTTACCCGATACTCAACACCATTTAAAGTATACAGCCCTGCCGCACCTTCGGCCAATTGATGTGGTCCCGATGTAGCGGCCTGTGGATTAGCCTCTCTCAACTTAAAAACCATGGTGCTCTGCGAAATCTCATATGGCTCCAGAAGAACATCACCAAAATTAGTAAGTTGCCCAACCGCGATATTTCCTATAACCCCATCAACAACAGCATTCACTGATAATCCGGAATTAAACCTGACACTACGATCGCTTCCCCTAAAATTAACCATAACTGTGTCCCCGGAATTAACTGTTATCTCTTCTGTCTGCAGTGCTGATGGATAAGCCTCTATTATTGTAAAATTTAAGGACTTTGGCAAAGAGCTAACCGTCAAAGTCGCTGCACCTGAAGTGGCCTTATCACCAACATTATTTACAACCTTTGTGCTTCCACCAAAAGAAAGATTTATCAGTTCAGCGGGATAAGAAGGGCTTAAATTAGCAACAACACTATAGGTATTATCACCAATTGTTGCACTATAAGCCTCCCCCATTCCTTTTGTTACAGGACCAACGGTCTCATCTGACCCAGGAGTCTCCACTGTCTCACAAATCTCTTCCTCAGCCTCAACCCCATCACCCCTAAACTGGATCCACCCAAAAGACGGACTCCAGGCATGACCAAAAAGATTCCTTTGCCCCGAATAGTCAGGACCTATATAAACCCCGTAGTCGATAGGCCCACAATCCTTACCATCAGTTAGGCCAGCATCATTTTTCCCATCTTTACAATTATATGAAATATAACCAAGATTATCATTCCAGGAATATCCTTTCACCGAATAATCATAAAATTCATATGAATCAACAGAGCCACTGCTGTCTCCATCGTAACTATCACTTTCCTCGTTTACACAAGCAGCATGTTCCCTGCTCGGTACAAATCCGGTCCCTTTATAGTCCGGTAAATGAAAGTCAAAATCGTTCCGGCCGGCATTTGGATTTGAAAGAACACTCTTCCCTGTAATTTTCCCATTACAATATGTATCTCCCTCTGCAAAAGCGCCGGGAGCCACGGCTAATGAAAATGCGGCAAGAATCAATACTGTTTTTCGTTTCCAGTCCATATTTTTTGTTTGTGTTTCCCTATATTATAGCACAAAAAAGCCCTTGTGCCAAGCAGGCAAACAACAATTCAGGCTGGATGCCGTTCAAACCATTTTCAATATGTTTATTTGTGAGAATAAATCTCTTTTCTGTGTTTAATATTAAGTATCATGAGGATTGCAATTTTTCCTGATTGGTCAATTTTAAAAATCGCTCTGTAATCTCCAATACGAAATCTATATTTATTTTGTCCAAAATCTTTTAGAGGTTTGGCGAACTTATGAATGTCTTTTTGCTGTGAGAAAAAATGTATTTTCTTGATAATTCGTTCCGATAATACTTTGTCCAATTTATAGAGATCTTTAATAGCGTTCTGTGAATAGATTACTTTATGCATTTCTGTTTATTAAGTTAGCCCAAATTCTTCCATTACCTCTTCTTGAGTGTAGAATTTCCCTTCTTTTATTTGTTTCTCGGATTCTTCGAGTTCTTTTGAAAGTTTAATGTAAGCGTATTCTTTTTCATCTATTGGGTTTATTTCTAGAACAGGTACATTCTTTCTTAGTACTATGAATTTGATCTGTTTTTGATTTGATTCCTTCGTGTATTTTGCCATATTTTGTCGAAAATCTTTCATGCCAACAAATTTAGTAGTCATCTTATTTTGATTAAGTTTAACTTAAGTGTACACCATGGAGCCACTTTTGTAAAAGCTTATTTCCAGACTGGACGCTATCCGGACTCTTCACCCTTAACCTTATCAAGAGCTACAAAAAAGAGTTCATTCGTAGCGTGGTTAACCCAAAAATCTTTTGCGCTTATATCCTCTGAGTAAAAACCTTTAAGCCTTTCATTTTTAAGAACATTTTCTGCAACATCCCCTTGAATAGTAGCCAAATTCACGTAACCGACAGGAGGCATTCCAACAATCATTTGCGGCGGATTATGATTTTCCGGAGTAGCAATTATATCGATAATCCTAAGCCCGGGAGAATTTATCACCGCAGCAAGCCTTTGGCGATTAGCCCTAAGGCTGTCAATTAATTCACGGCTTTCAGCAACCAGTATTCCACCGCCTTCAATCAATTCAGACAATGGGCCATAAATTTTATACCCTCTGCCCTCATATAAAAGAGGCTGAGAAATCTCCTCACCTTCGCCAATCAACAAATCTGCATTTATTCTAGCTTCAATCAGTATCTTTTGGGTTAATCATTCTTATCATCTGTAAGAACCTATTTGTAATAATTGCCGGATCAGGAAATCGACGCGAAAACAACTCTAAAAAATATTCCCGACTTGCCTTTGTTGTGGCATATTTTTCAAACTCAAGCAGGACAACTATTCTAGCATAATCTATGACTTTGTCCAGGCTTCCTGATTGAATGGCTCTACTCAATTCCGAGGATAAAAACCTTTCCTCCGCAATTTGAGCAACAAATACGCTGGAATCATCCACTTCAACATCTATAGAATCTACAATATCTTGAATACTACTTTTTTGTCTGACGACCATCCTCTCAATAAACCTTCTGGTTTTTCTGGCTTCTCTATCAAGCAAAACTTGTCTCTCCTCTTCAAGCTGATCATCGGTCTTGTCAACAAATGGCTCCAAAAAAGGCAGCATACCTTCATCCCTGGAATAAGAGAGCTCTGTGCCAAATTTAGAGACTTCATATGGATCTCCTTCTAATTTCTTGGGGTCATATTTTGAATGACCAAAATCTATAATCCAAATTGCATCCTCGGTAAGCATCACATTTCTTGGGTGTAGATCACGGTGATAAAAACCAGCAGTATTTAAAGCCCTTACGCTATTTTTCATAGCTTCAAAAAACTCCGGTTTAATAAATTTCTTCCCCTTAAGGCGCCTAAGTAAAACCTTCAACTGATCAAGCCCTGAAATGTCGGGACTTATACCAAATATGTTAAGCAGGTCCGGGCCAAGCCTTTCACCCCTGGACAGCAACTCCTCTTTGTTATTCCAGCCCAGATCTTTTTCGTCATGAGCATTCACAATCTCCTCAAGAATGATTCTCCACAAAGTCTTACCGCGAACAAGCTCCATCAAAAGAAGTTGCCTTCGGCCATCTCTATCATCCAAAGCAATAATTGGCATTGGGATTTTCGCAACCGGCAAGCCATTTTTTCTGCAGTGCTCCAAGATCTTGTATGCCTGTTGGTGCAAGTCAAATTCGCTGGTTATTCTACCACTATACGCAGATCTTTCTGTGCTCCTTTCTATACTTTTTAAACACAAGTTTCTAAGAGTACCGTGTTCAAAGGCAAGAACATCGGCCTCGGTACCCGCCCCCACAAGTAAACCGTATTCCAATAATTCCTTTAGGGCAGCCGAATTCCCAAAATCGCCCGACTCGGAAACCTGAGAAAGCTCCACTCTTAACTGATCCAAATCTAGATGATCTAGAACATCTCTATAATCCATTGTGTCTGCACCAGTCATTTTTGTTTTTATTTTTCCAAACATTATACCAGAAAAACGCCGGATCATCAATCATGACATAGCTCAAACTTTATGAAGTTTACTAGGGCTTCGCCTTTTTTGTTGCAACCCCTTTTTTCTCAACTTCGCAATCCTTACACTTAACCCCATCTTTCAATTCAACCTTAAGTCCGCCACACTTCTCACATTTTCCTACAGGCTTGCTCCAGGTCGCGTTTTTACATTTTGGAAATTTATTACAGCCCCAAAAAAGCTTTCCTCCTTTACGAGTACGCCTTTCCGCCAATTCCCCTTCCTCGCATTTATTACATTTAACCCCACTAAGAATCACAACGCTCTGATTGTTTTTACAATCTTCCTTTTGACACTGAAGGTATGGCCCATATCGCCCAACCTTAAACTCCATAGAGGACGAACATTTTTTACACTTCTCGTCTTTAAGCTCTTCCCTAAGCTGTTTCACTTGCTCACTATCTTCCACTTCTTCGCCTTCTTCCCCGGGTAAAGGCCTCGCACTCTTACACTCCGGATAATCGGAGCAAGAAAGAAACTTTCCAAATCGTCCAAGCTTAATCATCATCTTTTTACCACATTTTTCGCAAATTTCATCACTCTCCTCGTTCACGATATCCTCCTTCTTGAGGGTTTTTTCTTTTTCAAGAATTGTTTCATGAAATGGACCATAAAACTCTTTTAACATTGGCACCCACTCAAGCTTCCCCTCCTCCACATCATCAAGGTTGTCCTCCATTTTCGCGGTAAATTTGTAGTCCACAACACTTGGGAAATTTTCCACAAGCAAGTCCGTAACAACACCTGCAACGTCGGTTGGTCGAAGTGTTTTCGCTTCCTTCTCTATGTAGCCACGGTTAATAACTGTCGTAATTGTCGGCGCATATGTACTCGGTCTGCCAATGCCCTCGCTCTCAAGCTTCTTCACTAAAGAGGCTTCCGTATATCTTGGAGGCGGTTTCGTAAAATGCTGGTCACTGGCCATATTTTCAAGGTCAAGTTTTTCTCCTTCCGATAATTTAGGCAAGAATTTTTCTCCAAGCTGTTCTTCCTCTTCATTGTCCTTACCCTCCATATAAACTTCCATAAAGCCGGGGAATTTAACGGTTTGGCCCGTAGCCCTGAAAATGTATCCATTTGCTTCTATATCAACACCAACCTTGTCCAAAATAGCCTGCTGCATCTGACAAGCAACCGTCCTTTTCCAAATCAATTCATAAAGCCTGGCCTGATCATTATCCAAATACTTTTTAGCCTCCTCCGGCAACAGTGACATTTCCACCGGACGAATTGCCTCATGAGCCTCCTGCGCACCCTTTCTTCCTTTGAATTTTCGTGGCGTATCTAAAGCATAATCCTTGCCATATAGCTTTGTGATAAGCTCTTTCGCGGCCTTAGTCGCCAAATCGGAAAGATTAACACTGTCGGTTCTCATATACGTAATCACACCGGTTTCGCCCTTACCGGTGTCAATCCCCTCGTATAACTGCTGAGCGACAATCATCGTTTTTTTCACGGAAAAATTAAGCTTCCTTGAGGCCTCTTGTTGCAATGTGGAAGTGATGAATGGAGCGGAAGGATTTTTCTTAACCTCCTTTTGCTCAACGGTTTTTACTTTATAATCTGCACCTTCAATTTCCGAAAGAATTTTCTTGGCCTCATCACCATTCTTAACCTCCAATTTATCATCACCCTTTCTCTGAAGTTCCGCTTCAAAAATAGTTTCATCGTTTTCTTTTTTAAAAGATCCGATTATTTTCCAGTATTCTTCGGGCTTGAATGCCTCAATTTCTCTTTCTCTTTCAACAACAAGCCTGACCGCAACACTCTGTACTCGACCGGCGGAAAGACCATAACGAATCTTTTTCCAGAGTAATGGAGATAATTCGTAACCGACCAGTCTATCAAGAACACGCCTGGCCTGCTGGGCATTCACTACATTCATATCTACATCTCGAGGTTCTTCCAAAGACTTTTTAATCGCGCTTTCGGTGATTTCGTGAAAAACTATTCTCTTCACAGGCATAGATTTTTCCACTTTAAGCGCGGACAAAAGGTGCCAACCTATAGCTTCCCCTTCGCGATCTTCATCAGTTGCGAGCCAAAGAGTATCAGCTTTTTTTAGTTCATCCTTAAGCTCTTTAATAACCTTCTTTTTGTCAGCGGAAACCGAGTAGCTCGGCTCAAAATCTTTTTCGATATCAATCCCCATTTTTGATTTCGGCAAATCCCGAACATGCCCCATAGAAGCCAATACCTTGTACTGATTGCCCAAGAATCTCGAAATAGTCTTTGCTTTCGCCGGGGATTCCACAATAACTAAATTTTTTGCCATATGAACACTTACTTAGCTTAAAAACATTCTTATAGCACTTCCGAGTCCCCGTCAAATCTTTAAAATGTTTTTCAGAATATTGGCGGCAGTCCTAAGTCATTTTCCCCACACAAATACAACCGCTAGTAGATGCCAATATATTTAGTTACAATTCGCAACTATTTTTTGAATGACTGCCACAAGCGGTTTTCTCGAGCATTTCAATGCCAAAAGAGCCACATTCCGCATTGTCAAGACAAATACAGCTTGATTTCAAAAAAGCTAACCCTATAATACGAGTTGTTCTAATTTCTAACCCACTAATTATGACTAAACAAGATCTAGTCAACAGTGCGGCTCAAGCAGCTGGCGTAACTAAAAAAGCTGCCGGTGAAGTTCTAGAATCAGTTCTAGGATTGATCACCAAAAGTCTAAAAAGCGGTAAAAACGTAACCATTACTGGTTTCGGTACTTTCCGCGTATCTCACAGAGCTGCTAGAACAGGTGTGAACCCAAGAAATCCTAGCGAAAAGATCAAGATCCCTGCAATGAAGCTACCTGCTTTCAAAGCTGGAAAATCTCTTAAAGACGCTGTTAGATAGTATGCAAAGTTCCGCTCCGCGGAACGAAGCACAAGTCTTTTAAAGGGCCTCCCATTGTATGAGAGGTCCTTTTTTAAATATTAAATACAGCTCCGGAGCTCTTATTTTTACAGGTTTAGATTAAAGGACCCCGGAGTCCCTAATTTTACAGGTTTAGATTAAAGAGCTCCGGAGCTAGGCCACTTGAAATCCCCCACAAAAACCCTTACATTAGCTTCATGCAAAAAGATCTGGAAAAACTCGAACACGAAGCATTGGCTGCCATTAAGAAAGTATCTACGCCTGAAGATTTACAAGAGCTCAACGTAAAATATCTTGGCCGTAAAGGTGCTCTTACAAATATTCTTCGTGGACTTAAAGATCTATCATTGGAAGAAAAACCAAAGATCGGAACTCTTTCAAACAAGGTAAAAACAGCTCTTCAAAATGCATTCGATAAAAAGCGCAACGAAATCGAAGATAATGAGCTCAAAAAAGCTCTTGATAAGGATTTTTTTGACACTACAATTCCGGGCAAAGTACGAGAAATTGGCCACATTCATCCTATTTCCCAGGTCCAGGAAGAAGTTGAGCGCATCTTTAACCAAATGGGCTTTGCAATAATGGATGGCCCGGAAGTTGAATCGGAATACTACAACTTTGAGGGACTAAACATACCGACAGACCATCCGGCACGCGACATGCAGGACACCTTCTTCATTCAAGACAAAGAAGACCCCAAGCATGGACGAATGGTTTTGCGCACACACACTTCACCGGTCCAGGTGAGAACCATGGAAAAATATGGCGCACCACTAAGGGTTATTGTCCCGGGGCGCGTCTTTCGCTACGAAGCAACCGACGCAAGCCACGACACAACATTTTACCAGGTCGAAGGCCTCTTAATAGACAAAGATATCTCCCTATCCCACCTAAAAGGTGTAATGAAGGAATTTCTAACTCGCTTGTTCGGAAAACCCGTGAAGGTACGTTTCCGTCCGGGGTACTTTCCATTTGTAGAGCCGGGTGTGGAGCTGGACTTTTCTTGCCTTCTTTGCAACGCA
>JAQBYK010000035.1 GCA_027622635.1 bacterium | reverse complement strand
ATTCCAAAATTATTTTCGACTATACGACAAATTGGGTGGAATGACAGGTACGGCTGAAACCGAAGCGGAGGAATTCTATCAAATCTACGGACTCGAAACGATAATAATGCCAACAAACAAGCCTATCGCCAGAGATGATATGACAGATGTCATTTACAAAACGCAACAAGGCAAATTCAAAGCAATAGTCGAAGAAATCAAGGAATTACATAAAAAGGGACAACCTGTATTGGTCGGAACAATTTCCGTAGAAAAATCCGAATTGATAAGCAAATTACTTAAACTCGAGGGAATCCCTCACAACGTACTGAACGCCAAACATCACGAAAGAGAAGCGGAAATAGTAAGTAGCGCGGGCAAAAAAGGTGCTGTAACAATAGCTACAAATATGGCCGGACGAGGTACGGACATAAAAATTGATGATGAAGTAAAAGCTCTCGGCGGTTTATACGTTCTCGGTACAGAACGCCACGAATCCAGACGTATAGACAATCAGCTTAGAGGTCGTAGCGGACGACAAGGAGATCCGGGTGCAAGCCAATTCTTCTCTTCAATGGAAGACACCCTAATGCGACTTTTCGGAGCAGACAAAATAAAAAATATGATGACAATACTGAAAGTTCCGGAAGATATGCCTATCCAAAACAAATTAATCAGTCGTTCAATTGAAAGCGCCCAGAAAAAAGTGGAGGGACGTAACTTCGACATTAGAAAACACTTGGTCGAATACGATGACATCATGAACATACACAGAAACGTAATATACAAGAGGCGTCAGAAATTCCTCTCAAAAGATGAAAACAAAGAAGAAATACTGGAAATGCTAAAAGAGGTTGCCGAAGGTATAGTATTAAATCACACAGAAGCTCGTCCGGCTAAAGAATGGAACTACAAAGAAATTTCAGAAGCTTTAAACGCTATCCACCACTCTTCAAAAGACCACATAGAAAACCTCGAAAACATAAAAGAACAAAAACCTTTAATAGATATAGCTCAAAATTATCTTTTGGAAGCTTATGAAAACAAAGAAAAAGAGCTTCCGGAACCTGAAATGATGAGAAAGGTGGAAAAAGTGGTTTTCTTAAGAGCCAACGATGTGCTCTGGATGGAACACATTGACTCAATGACTCAGCTAAGAGAAAACGTCGCATTCAGCGGATACGCTCAAAAAGATCCTTTAACGGAATACAAATCCCAAGGCTACGAAATGTTCATGGAAATGCTCGGCATGATACAAAGTAACACCGTAAACACTCTATTTAAGATCGAACCCGAAAAGGTCGTTCCACAAGGAATGCTAGCTCGCAGCGAAATCAAGCAAGTCCAAACAAATGAAAATGAAATAGAGTCTCCACTCTCGGGAACCGTCACACGCAGCAGCTTTGATCCAGATGATTCAGACAATCCGGTTATTGTAAAAGTCAGGCAGGCAACTCCGGAGACAGTAACTCAAATGGAAAAAGTCGGCCGAAACGACCCATGTCCATGTGGAAGCGGAAAAAAATACAAGAAATGCTGTGGACTTAGCTGAATTCAAATCTTGTCATGGGCTTCTCATGATGTTATCTTCAAGTTGAAGGGCATTTCAACACTTATAAATGGTACATCGCATTGAAGTTTTCACCATTGTCAACGACTCCAAATCTGAGGTGATGCAAGGAAAAATACGCTTTCTTGGCTTTGATATATCCGGCACAAAAGTAATAGAGGTATACACACTAAACAAAGACCTCAAAGAGTCAGAGCTCAAAGCGACAGCGGAGATGCTTTCAAATCCTGTAACTCAAGAATATCGCATAAACGATTACGATCAGTCTGATTTTGATTTTGCACTTGAGATAGGTTTCCTCCCGGGAGTTACGGACAATGTTGCAAATACAGCCAAGGAAAGCATTGAAGAGTTACTAAAGAACAAATTCAGCGAACATGAAAGCATACACAGTTCCACTCTCATTCTTATAAAAGGAAATATTAGCGAAGAAGACACAATAAAAATTGGCAAAGCTCTTGCCAATGATCTGATTCAACTTATTTCAGTGAAAAGTCACGAAAAATTCGCAGAAGAAAGAGGAATGGACAAGGTAATTCCAAAAGTTCAGCTTAAATCTAACCCGCAAGCAGACATAGTAAATCTAAACATATCAGAAGAAGAACTCCTAAAACTCGGCAAAGAAGGAATCTTAAATGAGAATGGTACACGCCGTGGACCTCTAGCCTTAGAAAAAGAATACCTGGAAGCAATCAAAGACTACTTTCAAAAAGAAGGAAGAAATCCAACAGACATTGAGCTGGAATCTTTGGCACAAACCTGGTCAGAACACTGCAAACATACAATCTTCGCAGCAAAAATCGACGATAATGACGAGGGGTTATACAAGGGCTATATAAAAAAAGCCACCAAGGAAATACGCAAAGCAAAGGGGGAAAATGATTTTTGTGTTTCGGTATTTTCGGATAATTCAGGAGGAATTGTATTCGATGAAAACTGGATAATCACAGATAAAGCGGAAACACATAATAGCCCTTCGGCTCTTGACCCTTTTGGTGGCGCAATAACGGGAATAGTTGGCGTAAATCGTGATTGTATTGGCTTTGGAATGGGGGCAAAACCAATAATAAACAAATATGGTTTTTGCGTAGGACTACCTGATGACGATGAAGCAATTTACAGGGACAAAGACCTCACAAATCCAATGCTTTCTCCAAAAAGAATTCTCCAGGGTGTAATAGATGGAGTAAATTCCGGAGGAAATAATAGCGGCATCCCAACACCACAAGGATTTGTACATTTCCACAAAGATTATAAAGGCAAACCACTAATCTTTGTAGGGACAGTTGGATTAATACCAAGAGAAATCAAGGGAACACCAAGCTTCAAAAAAAGTGCAAAGGCAGGAGACAAAATAGTTATAGTAGGTGGACGGGTCGGACAAGACGGCATCCACGGAGCAACATTCTCCTCAGAAGCTCTATCCACCGGAAGCCCTGCAACTGCAGTCCAAATCGGCGATCCGATTACCCAAAAGAAACTTTCAGATGCAATAGTTAAAGAAGCTCGCGACCTTGGATTATATAATTCAATCACAGATTGTGGTGCGGGAGGAATTTCCTGCTCTGTAGCGGAAATGGCAAAAGAATGCGGCGGATGCAAGGTAGATCTGGAAAAAGTACCACTCAAATACCCAAACCTTGAACCCTGGAAAATTTGGATAAGTGAATCACAGGAAAGAATGACTCTCGCAATTCCGGAAGAAAAGCTCGAACAATTTCAAAATCTAATGAAAAAAAGAGGAGTGGAATCCAAAGTCATAGGAGAGTTCACAAGCGATGAAAGATGCGTAGTAAATTATCATGGCAAAACTATCATGGATCTTGAAATGGATTTTCTACATGACGGTCTTCCTTCAAAAAGCCTAAAAACAAGTTATAAAAAGACAACTCACCAAGAACCCGATTTTGCAATACCGGACCTAACGGAAACTTTGCACAAAATACTGGAGCGTCCGAACATCACAAGCTATGAATTCATCACAACACAATACGACCACAATGTACAAGGGGGATCGGTACTTAAACCGCTACAGGGCAAAGGCAGAGTAAATTCAAATACTTCAATCACTAAGCCATTTCCGGAAAGCGACAAAGGCATAATTTGCTCACAAGGCATCAACGCAGACTATTCATTCATAGACACATATCACATGGCGGCATGTGCTATTGATACCGCCATTAGAAATATAATTGGAGCTGGAGGAAACCTGGATCACCTCGCAATTATGGATAATTTTTGTTGGTGCAGCTCAAATGAGGAACAAAGACTTGGAGAACTCAAGGCAGCAGCACAAGCTTGCTACGACTATGCGGTAAAATATGGGACACCATTTATATCAGGCAAAGACTCAATGTTCAACGACTTTAACGGATTCGACATACACGGAAAACGCATCAAAATTTCAGCACCACCCACTCTCCTCATTTCATCCATAGGAGTAATTTCGGAAATCACAAAAGCTGTTTCTTTGGATCCAAAATTTCCGGGCGACTTAATCTATATCCTAGGAGAAACAAAAGAAGAACTTGGAGGAAGTGAATATTTTGACCAATTCGGTTTTATAGGCAATTCAATACCGCAAGTAGACGCGGAGAAAGCGATTATACTATACAAAAAATTCAGCAGAGCGGTGGATAAAAGAATGATTAGTTCATGCATGAGTCCGGACTTAGGGGGACTAGGAATCACACTTGCAAAGAAAGCAATTGCAGGACAACTGGGAATGGAAATAGATCTATGTAAAGTTCCTTTCAGGGCCGACCACGTTTTATTTTCCCAGTCACAATCACGCTTCATTGTAACAATCGATCCAAAACGACAAAAAGAATTTGAGGAACACTTTGATGAAATCCCTTACGCAATGCTCGGAGTAATCACAGACGATCAAAATTTCACAATAAAGGATTTGATCAAAACAAATATTCCAACTTTAGAAGAACACTATCGTAAAACTTTCTCAAAATAGTAAAAACAATAGTTATCACCGGATACGGCATAAATTGCGAAGAAGAAACCGCAAAGTGTTTCAATAAAACAGGCTCAGAAGCCGAAATTGTACACATAAACGACCTGATTGATGGAAACAAAAACCTTCAAGACTATCAAATCATGGCTTTCCCCGGAGGATTTTCATATGCGGATGACACAGGATCCGGTAACGCAATTGCCAATAAACTTCGCAATAATCTGGAAGATGAAATTTTCAAATTCGCCAAGGAAGACAAACTAATCATAGGCATTTGCAACGGAATGCAAATCATAGCAAATCTCGGACTAATACCGGCAACTCTTGAAAACAATCAACCATCCTACACACGCCAAGCAGCTCTAATGCACAACAAAACTGCCAGACTGGAATGTCGCTGGATCTGGCTAAAAAACACGTCTAAAAAATGTATTTGGACCAAAGGCATAGATCTTTTGCACGTTCCAATAGCACACGGCGAAGGCAATTTTTACACTACAGCGGAAATCCTGGACAAAATGAAAGAACAAGATCAGCTCGCCTTCAAATACGTAAAAGAAGATGGATCAGATGCTAATGGAGAATTTCCTCACAATCCGAACGGCGCGATGGAAGACATCGCTGGAATCTGTGACCCATCCGGCCGCATACTCGGCCTTATGCCACACCCTGAACGATTCTACAGTTTTGAAAATGAAGAAGGATGGGAATTAAAAAAAGAAAAACTAATCAGAGAGGGCTCAAATTTGCCAAAAGACGGTAAGGGCCTTAAGATATTCGAGAACGCAGCTAAATATTTCAAATAAATGGAAGTAAAAATCATAAAAAAAGAAATCCGCAAGGACAACATCCTAACAAAACTAACACTTATCCTCCTGGGGATTTTCATATTAAGTGCAATATTTGCACTAGCCACACAAATCTTCCCCGACTTTGGAATATGGATAGCACTTTCCTTATCCATCTTCCTCATTTTTTCGGGATTCTACTACATAGATAAAGGAACCCGCCTACGCATAGTAACCTGGGGAATGTTGGCAACTCTTGTGGCGGGAGCAGGTCTATTCTTTGTCGGATTAAATATCCTTACAAAATCCCTCAGTCTACAATAATCTTCCTGGGCTTAGCACCATCTGCAGGACCCACAACTCCATTTTCCTCTAAAATATCTATTAATCGTGCCGCTCTCGCATAACCTACCTTAAGACGCCTTTGCAACAATGAAGCAGATGCCTTTCTGGTTTCCTTAACAAGTAAAAAAGCGGCCTCATACATGCTATCTTCATCCATTCCAGCTTTAGAGTCAGGAAGCCCATTCAAACTCTGTTTGGCGGTAGCCAAAGAAGTTATATCATCATCATATTCAGGCTCTATAGTAAGCTTTACCCTATTGGTAACACGTTCAACTTCCTCGGTAGAAACAAATATTCCCTGAATTCTAACAGGCTTGTTCTGACCGGTAGGTAGATACAACATATCACCTCTTCCAAGCAGATCCTCAGCTCCAACACCATCAATAATAGTTCGCGAATCAATCTGGCTACTTACCGCAAAAGAAATACGCGCCGGAATATTCGCCTTTATAAGACCGGTAATAACATCAACAGATGGCCTTTGAGTAGCAACAATCAAATGAATACCAACCGCCCTGGCCATCTGCGCAATTCTACAAATCGAAGCCTCAACTTCCTTACCGGCAGCCATCATCAAATCAGCCAACTCATCAATCACAACAATGATTCTAGGCAAATTATTGATATTTTTTAAATCATTAAACTCCTGGATATTACGAACCTTATTATCAGAAAGTTGACTATACCTCCTAATCATCTCTGAAACCACCCATCGCAGAGAAATCGCAGCTTTTTCCGGATCCTGAATAACCGGAGAAAGCAAATGAGGAATACTATTATATGCTCTAAGCTCAACCCTCTTAGGGTCAATCAATATGAATTTAAGATCCTTGGGAGAATTCTGATAAAGCAAAGAAGTCAAAAAAGCATTAACAGCAACTGATTTTCCGCTACCTGTTGCCCCTGCAATAAGCAGATGAGGCATACTATCAAGAGTTGAAACAATTGGAATACCTGAAACATTACGTCCGAGAGGCAAAGTTAACTTAGATTTAGATGCCAAGAATTCTTCACTTTCCAATATTTCTCGAAGATGAACCGTAGCTCTAAATGAATTGGGAACCTCAATGCCAACTAAAGACTTTCCCGGGATTGGAGCTTCTATACGAACTCGCTCAGCAGCCAATGCCAAGGCCATATCATTCTTTAAACCTGTGATTTTTGAAAGCTTAACTCCTTCATGCGGCTTCAAAGTATATTGAATAACAGTAGGTCCAACATTTATTTCATGCATTTTAACATCAATCCCAAATTGCATTAGTTTTTGCTTAATCTTGTCAGCATTGGATTTCAAGACTTCATCTTTTACTGAAACCGCAGCCTCCCCAACTTTTAGCAAATCCAAAGAAGGAAATTCCCATTCATACTCAGCCTCCTCTGTTTTTTTCTCATTTTCCGTCAAAAACTTTTCAACATCTTTTGCCACCTTATCATCAATCACAACAGGTTTAACACTCGCCTTTTCTTCCTCTTCGTCCTCATAAATCACATCTTTATCTTTATTTATCAAAGATTTACGAATCATAATTGGTTGCTCGGCATCTTCATCCTCCAGTTTCTTGTGATCCCTGTCCTTCTTACCAGCCACCTTCTCAATTCTTATTTCAGGAATAAGCAAACGCCAGAGATCTCGCAAAGAAACTTCAAATACAAGAAGCAAAGAAACAATAAAAGTAGAGACAAATATAATTGTTGCACCAATTCTTCCAATACCTAAAACCTCCAACAATATAAAATTAGTCACAAAACCTATATACCCTCCATATTTCCCTAAAACGGCAAAATCATGAATCTTCTCAATAGGGACAGACAAATGAAGTACACTCAATACAGAAGTCACAAAAAGAAATAGTCCTAAAACTCTAGATCCGGCCAAATTCAACTTTTTTGAGAAAAAAAGCATAGTGGAAACAAGCAAAAACAAAGCGGGAATGAGATAAATCCCCCATCCAAAAATAGGATTCAAGAATCTAATCCAGCTATCTCCAATAATGCCAAGGCCTCCCTGTATACTTAAAATAGTTAAAACACCGATCGCAAAATAAACAACAGCCCAAATCTCACGCGCAATTGAAGGATTCACCTTAATTTTTAGTGAGGTTCTTTTTGAACGTCTATAACTTCTGCGAGCAGTAGTCCTACTGGTAGTTTTCCTTTTTCTCCTAACAGCCATAATATTGTTTACATACCTTAGAAATATAGCTAAAAATAAGCTTTTTGCCTAGAGTAAGTGGGAAAAACAAGCTATAATCCACTCAAATGATCAAAACACGATTTGCACCATCTCCAACAGGATATCTCCACGTCGGTGGACTCCGAACAGCACTTTATTGCTACCTTTTTGCAAGAAAAAATAATGGAAAATTCATTTTAAGAATTGAAGACACAGATCAAGAAAGATACGTCGAAGGGGCAGTAGAAAATTTAATAAAAACTCTGAAATGGATTGGATTAAAGTACGATGAAGGACCGAACAAAGGAGAAAATGGCCCATACATTCAGTCGGAAAGAACAGAGATATACAAAGAACACGTAGACAAATTACTTGAATCCGGCCATGCATATCGCTGCTTCTGTACAAAAGAAAGACTGGATGAAATGAGAGACCGTCAAAAAGCCAACAAGCAAGCGACAATGTACGATCGCAAATGTTTGGATCTCCCGGAATCAGAAGTTAAAGCAAAAATTGAGGAGGGAATTCCATTTGTTATAAGACAAAAAATCCCATTCGAATCCATAAGATTTAAAGATTTAATCAGAGGAACAGTAGAGTTTCACGGCAAAACAATTGACGATCAGATCCTGGTTAAATCGGACGGATTTCCAACATATCACCTTGCAAACGTAGTTGATGATCATCTCATGGAAATAACCCATGTAATCCGCGGAGAAGAATGGCTACCATCCACTCCAAAGCATTTGGCCTTATATGAAGCCTTTGGATGGCACCCTCCACAATTCGCCCACCTACCACTACTTCTAAACCCGGACAAAACCAAGCTTTCAAAGAGGCAGGGAGACGTAGCTGTGGAAGATTATATTAAGAAGGGATACACACGAGAAGCAATCATAAACTTCGTAGTTTTTCTTGGATGGCATCCGGGAAGTGGTGACGAAAATGAAATGTATACACTGGAAGAATTAAAAGAGATTTTTCAGATGGGAAAAGTACACAAATCGGGAGCAGTATTCAACCTGGAAAAGCTGGATTGGTTTAATTGGCGATGGAAGAAACAACAATTTCAGGAAACCCTAAATAAATTGGCAAAAGATATTGATGAAAAATGCGAAATACATGAACCACGCAAAGATCAATTCAGTTATGAATTTTCATCTCAGGAGAAAGAAGATCAATTCTTCAATAAAAGAGGTAAAATTCTACTTGAAATGTGTAACGAGCAGGTACCTGAAGAGTATAAACAGGACAAGAACAAGTTGCTCAAAACACTGGTTACAATTGAGGAAAAGATATTGCGTAACCCAAAAGAAACAAAAGAAAACCTTGAGTTCTACTACGCCCTACCAAATTACAGTAAAGAATTATTGACTCACGAAAAAATGAGAGTAAACTTGGAACAGGCTTACACATCGCTAAAAGCAAGCATTGAAGACTTGGAGAAACTGGACAATTGGACACTAAATTCATTACAAGAAAGTTTAAAAAAAACAGTAGAAAGATTAGGAGTTAAAAATGGACAAGTATTCTGGCCACTAAGGGCAGCTTTAAGTGGACTGGATTTCTCACCGGGAGTATTCGAACTCGCGTGGGCACTGGGGAAAGATGAGTCACTTAAAAGAATTAAGGAAGGATTAAAAAAATAATTTATAAACCATGAATTTTGAGGAAATAAAAAGCGCGGTAAATCACCTTACTAAAACGTCGAAGTGTATGCAGTGTAAATCCAAATACACTGGAAAAAGCGTTAATCTTATTGCTACAACAAAAACAGAAGGACTATTTGAAATGAAATGTCCAAAATGTGAATGTTCCACAATAGTTACCGTATTATTATCCACCGACCTTAAAATCCAAGACCATAATTCAAGAACTCACCTTGGAATATCCCAAAATGATGTACTTGACATGAAAAATTTTCTAGGTAAGTTTGACGGTAATTTCAAAAGAATCTTTACAAAAGAAAAATGAAAATATTAACAGTTTCTCTGCTTTCATTATTGCTTTTTGCTGCTTGCGGTATCAAAGAAAACGCCGCAGATCTGGGAGAAGACATACAAAATTCATACAACAATGTAAAAGAAGACGTTGAAGAAGTAGCTGACAAGATTAATGAAACAAAAGAAAAAGCCACGGAAACAATAGACGACATAAACAACGCTGTTGATAAAGTCAAAGAAGCAAAAGAAGCAATAGATGAGATAAGCGAATAACAGACACGGAGCGAAGCGGAGTGTCAAACACCTATGCTACACACTCATGTCCAGGGAGATCCCTGCGACTGCATCAATTTTCATACACATAGCAAGAAGTATCGGACAAGTTGAACTTCAAAAC
>JAQBYK010000034.1 GCA_027622635.1 bacterium | reverse complement strand
CATATAGTCAGCGGTAATTTCATTCGCAGGACTGTTAACAAGATCCTTTATGAAATCTACAGCCTCACAAATACTCTGTGCATGAGATATGTCTTCCTCTAACCCTTTGCCTTTCTTTCCAAGAATCAAATTAAAGCTTTCGGTTCTGTATACCTTTTCTTTCCCGGTTTTGAAGTTTCCTACATTGTGTTGGACCATTATAAAACCCTCCAGGAATTCTCCCAGTTCAACTATTTCACTTAATAGACTAACTTCTGTGGCCTTGCTACTTTTTGCAAATTTACCCGTGCTCCCTCCAAGCTCCCTGGCCACTTTGCCTGAAAATTTTTCTTTTGAACCTGCTCCCACAAGTAAAAGTTGCTCAGGTAGTCCTCTTGCCATCAAGAAAGTTGAAATTGTTTCGCCTTTTTTCCCTGTGAATTGTTTGCTCTTTACACGATCTCTGACGAAATTCTTAACAGCAGTCGGGAAATTTGATGGGAGGTTTTTTATATCTTCTTCATGAAGTGTGACCACGAGTAAGCCTTTTTTTGACTTTATTTTGTTTGCTATATTGATTTTCATGAAAGTATATTAACAGAATAAAATTGAATATTCAAACTACGATTCCAGGAATTTTTTACTCTTTCTTAGAAGATTTTTTGCATTTTCAAAAGTAAGTTTTTCCATAGCTTCTTCATATGGCAACCATATGAAATCATGGTGTTCATGTGATATTTTTATATCTTTCATCTCAGTTTTGGCCAAGAAAAATACCACTTGCTTGTTTGACCTTCTTACCTTTTTCCAATATCTGTATGACACTTCTTCCCTAAATCCTTCCACATATACCGGATCTGAAATTCCCGTTTCCTCAAGCAATTCTCTTGAAGCGGTTTCCTTTTCTTCCTCATCTTTTTCGACGTGGCCTTTTGGGAAATCCCAGTGCCCTCCCGGGTAATGCAGCAAAAGAAAAAACCTTTTCCCGTCATCATCCCGAAACAGGACAAGTCCACAAGATTTTTCATCATATTTTATTCCCATCCTTTTGCTTTTAAAGCTCCCCTTGCCGCTTTCTCCTCGGCTTTTTGCTTACTTGAGTCCTCACCCTTTGCGATCAATTCATCTCCAATGTATGCGCCCATTGTAAATTTTTTGTCGTGGTCGGGACCTGCTTCTTCAATGACATCATAATGTGGTGTTTGCTCCATTTTTTCCTGACAAATCTCCTGAAATTGTGACTTTGCGTCTATGTGTAGTCCTTTTTTAATTATTTCATCTAATTTCGCCATAATAAATTTCTCTATAAATTTTTCGCAAACTTCATACCCATGCTCAATATAAATTGCTCCAATAAATGCCTCAGTTACATTTGCAAGAATGTAATTTTTCTCACGGCCGCCTGACTTTTCCTCACCATTACTCAAAAAAAGGTAGTTCCCAAGTTCAAGCTCACGCGCGACTTCCGCAAGATGTTTTCCCTTTACCAAAGCTGAACGAAACGCAGTCATGTCACCCTCTGGCTGATCCGGATATTTGAAAAAGAGGTGATGAGTTGCCACTAATTCCAAAACAGCATCTCCTAAGAACTCTAACCTTTCATTGTGTTTTAGTCCTTCGTTTCTGTGTTCATTCACATAGGATTTATGTATGAATGCTTTTTTTATCAAATCAGTGTCCTTGAATTTAATTCCTGTGATTTTCTCAAGTTTTTTGTATTTTTCCATGTTTCTTCATTACGTTGCTAAGCACTCCATTTACAAATTTATGACTGCTTTCATCTCCAAACTGTTTTGCAATTTCAACCGCTTCATTGATCGCTACGACCGGCGGCACGTCCTTGGAAAATACTATTTCATAAACTCCAATTTCGAGGATTGCCCGATCTATCCTCGCTATTTTGTCAATTGGCCATTGAGGAGCGTGCTCTTCTATTATCTTAACAATTTTTTTTCTATTATCAAAGACCCCTTTTAATGTTTCATATGCGAAATCCTTGTCAGTTAATTTAGGCGCAAATTCGTTCATTATCTCATCAAGGACCTTACGAGGATCCTCCTCTTTGAATTCCGTGGAGAAAATTGTCTGCATTACGCAAGTTCTTGCGAGATGCCTATAGCTAGCCATTTGTTAAGCCTTTATTTTGGTGATCTTTTCTATCTCTTTTTGCTTGTCTGTAACTTGTCTTCCTCGGTATTTTCCACATTCCTGACAGACGGTATGTGCAAGATGTTTTGACTTACAATCGGGGCAAATTGACAGATTA
The DNA here is from genome assembly GCA_027622635.1 of bacterium. Classification (GTDB taxonomy): domain Bacteria; phylum Patescibacteriota; class Gracilibacteria; order UBA1369; family LOWO2-01-FULL-3; genus JAQBYK01. The sequence goes on along the minus strand of JAQBYK010000034.1, from coordinate 7,926 downwards.
ACCGAGTTAGTAAGCCTTTTTAAAACACTGGTTTTAAAACTACCATAACGTGTTTTACTCTTATTTTTAGGTTTTTTCTGCTTTGGTACTGGATGCTTGGCCATGATAGGTTAGTTAACAATTTTCAATTCTTTATTAGGCTCTTGAGCTTTGCCAAGGGCTTGTTTGCGTTTGACGGTTGCTCCTTGCATTCGCATTTCGTCTTATTGCGGTCTTTTCCACATACTTGGCATATGCCAAGACAGCCACTAGAGCATACTCGAATCGATGGGAAATGCAAGATTATTTCCTGTCTAAGCGGTTCTGTTAGGTCGATTTGGTAATGTTTCATGTCGATAATGAATAAATCATTCGGATCTTCAGTTTTTTCAGGAGCTTCAGATAAGAATTGTCTTTCCTCTGCCTCAACTGAAATTTTTTCAGTAAAACCCTTTAAACATTTTTCACATTCAAATTCTACCTTTACTTCAACATCTTCAAATTTTGCATTAACCCCTTCATCAATCTTCATTATTTCCAATTTACCCCTGACATTTGATTTTGTTTTAATACCATCAAATTTCATGGGTTCATCAAAAGAGAAGTTCTCAATGGTACCGGTCCCTTCCTCCATCAGATGTGAAATACTGAGTTTTGATAAAGAATCCATTTCTTTCTTGATAATCTTTTAATCTCTCGCATTCATAAATCTCAATATGAAAAGGAAAAGATTAAAAATGTCTAAATAAAGTGAAAGGGCCGCTTCGATATATCTGTCCTGAGGGTATTTCTTGATCTTTTGAAAATCATACATTGTGAATCCACTGAAGATAAGGACACCAATTCCCGAATAAACCATTTCCATTTTGTTGCTCCAAGGGATGAAGAATCCCATAATTCCTACAACAATAAGACCGATTAAACCTATCATCAGGAATCCCCGCATTCCTGAAAGATCGACTTTTGTGGTCCACCCAATTAGCGCTGTTGCACTAAACATCAAACCCGTTGCCATTAGCGCTTTTGAAATCATTACCGCTCCTCCGGGAGAAGCTGCAACAACTGCTAAAAGAGGTGCAATTGTTATTCCTGTGATGAAGGCGAATGTCGCGAACATAAACCGATTAAGCGGGATCTTTTGGCTCCACATTCTTGAAGTAAAAATAATGGCTAACTCAACTATGAAGAATGCCCACATTAGTGCCGGCATCTGGATAAAATATTGAATGAAATATGTGTAAGTAATAAAAGCTCCTGCAGCCGAAGAAAGCATTGCCAGGGCAAAGAATGCCATTACTTTTCCAAAAAAAGTTGGCTCAATGCCTGTTCTAATATGTGCGTTTTCCATATCGTGCGGGTTTTGATGATGCATTTATTTGGGGTTATTTGTGTAGTGAATTATAGGGTTATTTGTTTTTGAGGTCAATGGGTGTGCGGCGCGTACTTGCATCAACAACACTTTCTTGTTGTGATCTCGTAACGTATCGAGATGATACAATATTTTCAGTTTTTGTCTCGGGGAAGGATTTGTCTTAATATGGGGGGCGTGTCACAGCGAAATCTAAGATCAATACTCGCAAAGTCGTTGTTACAAAAAAAGTAGAATAGAAAATCGATAAGAAAAACTCAAGGCACATGGAAAAAACGAAATTGTCTTTGGTGATTCCCATGGATTCCCCACACAACGGCATCTATTAGATTTAAAAAAGTGTCCGTGCGGACGAATCAAAATCTAAAAACCAATCCCGTCAACATATTGCTTAGGGCACAGACCATCACAAGCGAGCACCGGTAATCGATCCATCACCAACCTTATGAATTCTTCGTAAATTCATTGTTTATCGAAGACCTTCGAAACCGCACATAAACAGTTAGTCACTCTCCACAGAAGCCCATCACCAACTCAAGTTGTCATAGATGACGACTTCCACTAATCTAGACGCATGGATGAACTAACTTGGGTTGAGATCAAGGAGGAATCACTTAGAAATAATATCACTCAGTTTCGTAATATTGTTGGTGACAATGTTCTTCTTTGCCCTTGTGTCAAAGCTAATGCTTATGGTCATGGTCTGGCCATTTGTGGAAGGATCTTCATTGAGGCGGGAGCCGATTGGCTGTCGGTTAATTCACTTTACGAAGCACGGACACTGCGAGATGCAGGCATAAAAGCTCCGATTTACATACTTGGCTATGTTCCACTTAGTGCTCTTAAGGAAGCAGTAGAGCTGGAGTGTCGACTCGTCGTTTATAACCGCGAAACAATAGATAAATTGGCTGAGATAGGAAAAGAAGTTAAAGTCCACATAAAGCTTGAAACCGGCAATAATAGACAGGGTGTTTTAGTGGAAGATTTACTTGAATTCGCTAAACATATAGAGGGTATTGAGAATATTAAATTGGAAGGACTTTCTACTCATTTTGCCAATATCGAGGACACAACTGATCATTCCTATGCCGAAAAGCAACTTGCTCGCTTCAATGACTCCGTCAAATCTCTGGAAAGCATTGGGATAGAAATTCCTATCAAACATTGCGCTAACTCCGCCGCGACAATTCTCTTTAAAGAAACACATTTTCAGATGGTCAGGACCGGCATCTCAAATTATGGTCTCTGGCCTTCAAATGAAACTTATGTTTCCTATCTTAAGGAAATGGGTGATGGCTTTGAGCTTATGCCGGCTTTTTCCTGGAAAGCCAAGATTGCTCAAATCAAAAACATTCCTGCAGGAGAAATGATTGGCTACGGATGCACATATAAAACCACTCATGACACAAAACTCGCAATAATTCCTATCGGATATTATGATGGATATGATCGCGGTATAAATGGGGCCCACGTTTTGATACATGGCAAAAGGGCTCCACTTAGAGGGCGCGTTTGCATGAATATTATCATGGTTGATGTTAGTGATATACCTGAAGCCAAGTTAGAAGATGAAGTTGTTTTAGTCGGTCGAAGTGGTGATGAGGAGATAAGTGTTGAGGTGTTTGCCGGATGGTGCGGCACGATAAATTACGAAATCCCTACACGCGTAAATGAACGCATACCACGTAAGTTAGTATAAACATGGGCATATTAGATCAAGCTAAAGCCAAACATATAGGAATTGAAGAATGCGGAGAAGCTATGGAAGAATTGTCCGACAGGGATTTTTTGCTGTCTCCTATGTATTACGACTGGGGATATTCTCTTACTCCTGTTATTACTCTTCGTGTTGGACTTATTGAAAGGCTTCGAAAAGCCAAGGATATTTTGCGCAAAACACCCGGCTGTGAGCGGTTTGACATAAAAGTATGGGATGGATATCGAACTCTTAAGACCCAAAAAATTCTCTATGATAACTATTGGAATGAACTTAAGATCAAACATCCCGACTGGACGGATGATCAATTATCCGAGGCCGTAGAAATATTCGTATCTCCTCCAAGTAGAGATCACAACTACCCCGCTCCACACAACACAGGTGGGGCTGTTGACCTTACTCTTGTTGATGAGCATGGCAGAGATATTCCCATGGGAACCGCCTTTGACGAATTTAATGTCAGGTCTTTTACCGACCACTTTTATGGAGAGATTGATGATGTAAGTGAGATAGATGACCATAGAGCGATGCCTTTTTCTCCAGAAGAGTGCAAGGATTTTCACCGGAACAGAATGCTCCTAAAGCGCGTCATGGAGGAAGCAGGTTTCAAAAATTATCATGAAGAGTGGTGGCATTTCAGTTTTGGTGATCAGGAGTGGGCTATGCAGACCGGCAGAGAGATGGCAATATACGGAAGCATGGAGGTTTACCCAATTTACTAATCGGTGAATTTTTGATAGTCTCCATTCATGGGAAAAATGAGAATTGCAGTTATTTTCGGAGGTAAAAGTGGTGAACATGAAGTTTCGCTTGTTTCGGCTTCTTCGGTGATCAAAGCGCTTAATCCTGATAAATACGATGTCCTTCAAATAGGGATAAGCAAAGATGGCATTTGGTACTCCGGAGCTGATTGTCTTAAAAAATTCAAGGAAGGAAACCTGCAAGGACTAGAGGAAATTTCGCTTTTGACTAATCCAAAAAAATTGGACTTTGATCTGGCCTTTCCTGTCCTTCATGGCCCATTTGGCGAGGACGGGACTATCCAGGGCTTGTTTGAAATGCTGGGTGTCCCCTACGTTGGTTGCGGAGTTTTGGCATCCTCAACTGCGATGGATAAGCTACAATGCAAAGCTATTTGGGAGAGTGCCGGTTTGCCTGTTGTTCCTTACATTGGATTCGGAAGAAAAACTTGGGAAGAAAAAAGTGAAAAAATCCTTGAAGATGTTAAGAAGGAAATTGGATTTCCCTGCTTTGTGAAGCCTGCAAATATGGGATCTTCCGTTGGAATAAGTAAGGTCAAAAAAGAGGAAGAACTCCGAGATGCAATCGATTTGGCTGCTAAATTTGATAGGCGCATTTTAGTTGAAGTTTCGGTAAATGCTCGTGAAATCGAATGTGCAGTTCTTGGTAATGACGACCCTATCGCATCTCCGGTTGGAGAAGTTATTGTTGGAGGTGAGTTTTATGACTTCCATGACAAGTATGTAAATGGGGTCTCCACCACAGAGGTTCCTGCGGATTTGACCGAGGAACTTTCTACAAAGATCAGAGACATTTGCATCAAGGCTTATACAATTCTTGACTGCAGTGGTCTCTCTAGAGTTGACTGCTTCCTGGATAGAGATAGCGGCAAGATTTATTTAAATGAAATAAACACCCTGCCTGGATTTACATCGATTTCCATGTATCCAAAGATGATGGAGGCACATGGCCTGAGCTATGGAGATCTCGTGGATACACTGATCGAGCTTGCTTTAGAACGATTTGAAAACAAACAAAAGAACCAAGTTGTGTTTGATAGCGGCAGTGACTGGTTTACGCAATAAACGATTGCTTTAAGAGCAATTATTACTTATATTGTCTTAGCTTTTCTTTCTAATATGAGACTTTTCCGAAGGATTAAAAAAAGATCTTCCGATGCCCACTTTCTGGCATTGGATATTGGAACTGACAATGTTACTGCATTAGTCTGTGAAATTGATGGCAGTAAAGCGAAAGTTCTGGGTGTTGGGCGAAAGCAGCAGAAGCTTGGTGACATGCAAAGTGGAGTTGTCACCGATATCGCATCTGTAATTGCTAATTGTCATAGCGCTATCCGTGAAGCCGAAAATATGGCGGGGGGTTCAACTAAAAAGATGATCCTGGGAATTTCAGGAGAATTGGTTAAAGGAGCCACCACAACCACGAGTTATGTACGTCGAGATGCAAATAGCAAAATCGACCTGGCTGAGCTTAAAAATATTGTGCATAAAATCCAATGGCGAGCATTTGATCAGGTTCGAAGTCAACTATCCGAGGAGACCGGATATAATGAAATAGATGTAAAACTTATTAATGCGGCTATTGTTGATGTAAGAATTGATGGATACAAAGTCACAAATCCTATAGGATTCCAAGGTAAGGAGGTTACCCTTAGCATCTTTAACGCTTTTGCTCCTTTAGTTCACTATGGTGCTCTGCAAACCATTGCATCGGAAATCGACAAGGAATTACTTGCCATAACTGCTGAGCCATATGCTTTAACCCGATGTCTAAGTCATGAAGATGGTGGTCAGTTTGGTGCGATATTTATTGATATAGGAAGCGGTACAACTGATATTGCAGTTGTTAGAGATGGCACTGTTGAAGGCACAAAGATGTTTACCCTTGGAGGACGCACTTTTACAAAAAGATTATCTCAAACCTTTAATATTTCTTATGCAGAAGCTGAGGAGATAAAGATTCTTTATAGCGAAGATAAATTGGAAAGGCAGTCCCACAAAATTGTGCGAGAAGCTATGAAGTGTGATTGTGATGTTTGGCTTTCCGGGGTTGTTTTAACTCTTGAGTCTTTCCTCGATATAGATGTCCTTCCTTCAAAAATTCTTCTTTCCGGCGGAGCATCTCACCTGCCGGAAATCAAAGAGACCCTTGAAACTCGTGAATGGGTTAAATCTTTGCCATTTACCAGAAAACCGCAAGTAAGCTTTCTCAATCCCAAAATGATCACAAATATAATTGATGAAACGAAACTTTTAAAAGACCAGCAAGATGTTGTTCCTATGGCGCTTGCTAATCTTGCGATTTCCTTTGTCATAGAAGAGCAACTACTTTCCAAAGTATTAAAGAAGGTGGTCCGTCTAATGCAAATCTAATGCCCTCAAAAAAGAAAAAAGAAGCTTCTCCTCAGAAGAAAGACAAAATCAAGAAAGTACAAGAGGAGGTAAAAAAAGATGCCGGTTCTGAAGTCTCAGAGAAAGCGGAAGTTGTTAGTGCCAAGAAAGTTGTCTATATAGAAATAGATGACGAAGTTACTGCAGTGTATGATCGCATTAAGGCCATAAAAGGAAAGCATGTTTACATCGTCGCGCCCAAGAGGTCGATTCTTTTTCAAAGCGTCGTTAATTTGAAGATTTTGAAGAGAAAATCTGAGGACGATGATAGGCAAATATATTTAATCACAAACGACAGGAATGGCATTCATCTAGCTCAAAAAGTTGGGATAACAGTCTACAGCAAGGCTGATAGTGATGGACGGCCCGGCTTGTTTTCGAGTGAGCTGGATGATGATAGACTGAGGATCACTCCGCTAAGAGCAAGTGTGAATGAAATTGAGGATGAGGCCCCCACTCGACTTACCGAAAGAAAGATTTCAATAAGCGAGATTTTGCGCAAAAGAAATGGTAAGACCAACGTAGATGTGTCCAAAATCGTTGCAAATGAAAAGAAAATTAAAAAGGCAAAGTCAAAATTTGTTATAATCGCGCCCAACAGGCATGCGCTTATTGAGCTTGTCACCGTAAGCTTGGTGATACTTATTTTTATTGTCTATATAGCCCTTCCAGGAGCCACAATCTACATCACTCCATCCGCAAGTATTTTGGAGAAATCTGTAAACATCACACTTGCCGATTTCCAGAAAAACAAGGCGGAGCTGGATACTCATCCACCCAAAATGATAGAGAGCTACCCTATTAGCACCACTGTTTCCAAAACTATTAGCTACACTTCAACCGGCAAAAAATTCTCTGATTATGGTGCTAATGCCGGTGGCATCATAAGTATTGTAAACACCAGTAACAATGCATGGCCCCTTGTCGCACAGACAAGGTTTCAAACAGATGATGGCATAGTTTTCAGAATTCTTGATGGAGTCACGGTTCCGGCTGCAAGTGGTAACCAACCAGGAAAGCTTGATGTTTTTGCGGTTGCCGATCAACTGGATGCTTATGGTGGCATCGTCGGTGAAAAAGGAAATATTGGCCCATCTCGTTTCTTTCTACCGGGATTGCGCGAAGACAGTCGTTCCAAAATCTACGGTGAAAGTTTCGCCAACATGGAAGGTGGTGTAACTGATTATGTTACTTACATCACTGCCGAGGATCTGGAAGCTTCAAAGATCAAAATTGCTGAAAGTTTGAAAGATGCCGCGCTCGAGGATTTACAAGAGTCTGTTAAAGAGAAGGCTGAACTCAGTGGCAGTGAAGTCGTGTATTCTCTTTTGCTTGGTGAGAATGCCGTTAAAGTTGGAGAACCTTCTATCAATCTTGACATGAGCCTTGAGGGCAATCAACTAAGTGAATTTACCGTGAGTGGTGAAGTTGTTGTGAGTGGTGTTTATTATCATAGAGATGCGATGCTGGAGATTCTTAAAAGTGAGCTTTTACTGAAGAAAAGTCCTCAAAAGGAGTTACTCCGAGTTAATGAAGATTCTACAACTTACAGGATCTTTGAATGGGATGAGAATGCCGGCAAAATCAAACTTACGGCCAATATAAAGGGTATTGAGCAGTTTGAGATTGATGAAAACAAGGAGAATGGCGCGCGATTGCTTGAGAAAATGAAGGAGTATAGTGTTGGTAGCGATATTGAAGAAGCGAAG
>JAQBYK010000033.1 GCA_027622635.1 bacterium | reverse complement strand
ATGGCGGTTTTGTAGTCTATGAGCCCATGCTCATCAAGAATTTCTTGAGGTACATATTCTTGGAATAGGTCTATCCATTCGTCTACAAGAGGTTTCAATTTTTCTCGAATCCATTTTGAATTTATCCCTTCGGTTTCGTGATAGGTTGGCACAATTCGTCCTGAGTGAATTGATTCTTCGTATTTATTTATAATTTCGTGAGAAGGATTTTGAAGTGAGATTTTACCGAAAGAAAATTTTGCCTTTCCGCTTAGTATAATTTCCGAATTTCTAGGAAGCATCCTTGTTAAATGAGGTTGATTGAACCAAATGACTTGGATAGACCCTGTTTCATCGGTGAGTAAACCCTTTGTAATTTTCTTCCCGTATTTTGTACTTATGTTGAAAAGATTGGATAGTTTTCCCTTTATTGTATTGATGTCATCTGTGCGGATATCAATTATTTTTCTGAACTCAGTAGTGTCGTTATATGTACGAGGAAAATAAAGTAGTAGATCCTTGACGGTTTTGAGTCCCAGAGAATTGAGTTTAGAAATATGCCTGTTTGTAGTACGTAGCACCTTTACTAAAGCTTTATTTAGCATCGCTTAGGACTTTTAAAAACTTGCGTTTTCCAGCTTGCAAAAGTTTTTCTTTGGAAATGTCTATGGTTTCTTCGATAGAGCTTATTTTTTCTCCGTCCAGTTTCACTCCCCCACCTTCGACAAGTCTTCGTGCTTCGCTTTTTGATGTTGTGAGGCCGGTTTCTGCGAGTAGATCTACTATATTCCATTTGGATTCCTTGAGTTTTACAAGGTCTATCTTGTCCGGCAATCCTTTGTTTTTAAATATTTCCGTGAATTCTTTTTCGGCTTGATCTGCCGCCGATGTGTCGTGGTAAAGAGTTACGATTTCCTTTGCTAAACGAACTTTTAGATTTCTAGGGTTTTCACCTTCTTTAAGTGCTTTTTTTATCTCTTCAATTTCTTCTAATGATATAGTTGTAGCCAGTTCAAAATATTTGGTGATTAATTCGTCCGGTAGAGACATAGTTTTGCCGAATATTTCCTTTCCGGATTCAGTTAAGCCGATGTAGTTGTCATAGGATTTGCTCATTTTTTCTATTCCATCAAGTCCTTCCAGTATTGGGACTGTTATTACTCCCTGAATAATTTCTTTGCCAAATTTTTTCTGTAAGTCACGACCTACCAGCATGTTGAATAATTGGTCTGTTCCTCCTATTTCGATGTCACTTTCCAACATTACAGAATCATATCCCTGCATCATCGGATATAGTAATTCAACTGTTGAAATGTCTTCGTCTTTTTTGAAACGATTTTTAAAATCTTCTCTTTGGAGCATCTGATTTACAGTTTTCTTTGCAGTTAGTTCGATTATGTCTGCCATACTCATTTTTTCAAACCACTCAGAGTTATGTCTCAACTCTATTTTGTCTATGTCTAAAACTTTCGAAGCCTGTTCAACATAGTGTTTCATGTTTTCCTTTATCTCTTTTTCGGAGAGCATCACTCTGGTTTCAGATTTGCCTGTAGGATCACCGATTTTTGCAGTATAATCACCTATTAGCAAGATTGCAGTATGCCCAGCATCCTGAAACTGTCTAAGTTTTCTTAATACTACCGAGTGTCCAATATGAAGGTCCGAGCCGGTAGGATCGATGCCAAGTTTTACTCGGAGTTTCTTTCCTTTTGCAAGTTTTGCTTCGAGGTCTTTTCTGACGATAACATCGACAACCCCCCTGTTTAATAGTTCATCTGAATTCATGATAGTAAGTTACTAGATGTCTAATGGAAAGGCAAATTCTTCTGTTATTTCTCATTTTTTCGGGAAAAAACCCTTTGCACCTTTGACAGGAAGTAAAAAAGGCCTAAAGTATATATTCCTATGTTAGAGGACTATCTACAAAAAATAGGTTTAAGTGAAAGTGAGTCAAAAGTTTATATAGAACTTTTGAAAATTGGTTCACAGGTTGTTAGTACAATTGCAAAAAGAGCAGGGTTTAATAGAACAACTACTTATTCGATTCTCAAATCATTGGAGAATAAGGGTATTGTTTCATCTTATATCAATGGCGGCATAAAGTATTTTGCACCCGGTGATCCAAATTGTCTGGTTGGATATGTGGATCAAAAATGCAGAAAATATGAATATTACCGTGATGGTTTGTTGGCCTTGATTCCTAAATTTCGTACTTTGAGTGAGCATAGTTTTATTCAGCATCCCAAGGTTGCTTATTTTGACGGTGTTGAAGGAGTTAAGCATCTTATGTATGACGCACTTGGTTCTAGTGGGGTGTTTTATTGCTATCTTTGCCTTCATCAGTGGTTTGAAACAGGTCTTGGAGATTTCATTTTGGATTATAAGAACTATCGTATCAAGGAAAAGAAGGTTCCTATTAAGGCTATCGTTCCCGATACACTCGAGGTTCGTGATTTTGTCAAAAATAATTATGAGCCAGATGATCCAATGACCGAGGTTTTATATGTTTCTGATCCTGAATGTTTTGAGATGTTCAGGAATGAAATGAATATTTACGACAATAAGGTTGCGATATTACATTTAGAAAAGGGTGAAGAATATGGTGTGGTTATCGAAAGCAGGGAGATAGCTGATATGCAAAGAAGAATTTTCGAGATGGCTTGGAAGGGTCTAGAGAAGTCTGTAGAATGAATTTATGAGATTAGATAAATATATTGCTACAAAATATTCGGATCTATCTAGATCGAGGGTTCAGAAAATGATAAGAGCCGGGGAGGTTTTGGTAAATAGAAAGCCATCTAAGGCTTCTTATGTTTTGAAGGATGATGATGAAGTCTATTTGAAAAAACTTCTTCCTGAACCTACGGAGATCTCATCAGAGGATTTTAATCTAAGGGTTTTGTATGAGGATAGGTCTTGTTTGGTGATTGATAAGCCTGCCGGAATGGTTGTTCATCCCGCTGAAGGAGGTAGACATATGACCGGTACCGTTGCCAACGCAATTTCGTCTTTAGTTAAAGGAGAGGGACTTAGGCCGGGAATTGTTCATCGCTTAGATAAGGACACTTCAGGAGCTCTTATTGTTGCGAAGAATGATAAGTCCTTGGAGGCATTAAAAAAACAGTTTAAGGAAAGGAAGGTTGAAAAAATTTATAAGGTTTTGGTATTTGGTAGGTTGGAGCATAATGAAGGTATTATTGATTCTCCAATCGGGCGTAGTTTTAGGGATCGCAAAAAAATGGGGCTTGTATCTGATGGGAAAAGAGCGATTTCAAAATACAAGGTCAGGAAAATTTATGATGGTGTAAGCATGGTTGAGGTGGAGATTGAAACCGGTCGAACTCATCAGATTAGAGTGCATATGGCAGCAATCGGTCATCCGGTTGTTGGTGATCGTGCTTATGGGGATGGCAGGGAAAATAGGTCTTTTATGAATGAATATTCCCTTAAAAGACAGTTTTTACATGCATGGAAGATTAAATTTAAATCTCCGGATACAGGGAAAACAGTTTTAGTGAAATCTGAGCTTGCTCAGGACTTGCAGGCTGTTAAAAAATTAATCCTTTGAGGGCACTTTTGTGGAAGTTTCTTTTTTCTTGGGGGCGGCTTTTTTTTGTGTTTCTTTTTCGTCTACAGTTTTGGTGGTGGCTACATCTTTGGTGGCAGCTATTTTAATATCAGTTATCTCTATTGTCGTTAGTTCCTGTCTGTGTCCTTGAGTTTTTTGATATCTTTTTTTAGCTTTCATCTTGAAAACCACTATCTTGTCTCCTCTTTTGTGCGCTACTATTTTTGCAGATACCTTTGCACCTTTAACATTTGGGGTTCCAACCTTTGTTTCTTTATCGCTTACAAGAAGAACACTGTCTATTGCAAATGTTGATCCTTCTTTCTCATCGATACGTTCGATGTCTAAAGTTTCACCTTTAGCGACTTTGTATTGTTTTCCTCCTGTTTCAATTATTGCAAACATTTTTATTGCTTAAATTCGCTCACGAAGTTTACGTAAATACCTCTTATTGGTCAAGAAGAAATGAAATTTCGTATCTCTATTACGCTTTCCTTGATTGCTTTATATATGTCTTCATATTCCTCCTTGTTGAAATCCGAGAGTACAAAGTTGTGAAGGTCTTGTTGTTCCGGCGATAACTCTCCTCTGCTTTCTATACCAACTTTAATTCTTTTAAATTCTTGTGTCCCAAGTTCCCGAATAACGGATTTCATGCCATTGTGTGTACCGGCGGATCCTTTGTCGCGTACACGTATTTTGCCTAGTGGTAGGTCTATGTCGTCCTGGATAACCAGTAGATTTTCAGGCTTTTCTTTATAAAAGCTGAGGATTTTGGAGATGGCTTCTCCTGATAGATTCATTAATGTTGTAGGTTTTGCCAATAGGAAGTCGTCCACTTTAGCTGTGAGTGCTTTCATTTTGCTATCCTCTTTCCATTTTACAATTTTGCCTTCTTTTTCCAGATCTTCGGTGAACTGGTCCAGTACCAAGAAGCCTATGTTGTGTCGATTTCTCAGATATTTTTCACCTATATTTCCTAAACCGACAATTATTTTCATTTTCGATATGCTACATGTTTTTCACCTATTTTGATTATGTCTCCGAATTTTGCTCCCTTTTGCTCAATAGCCTTTTTTATCCCCATTTTTTCCATAAAATGGTAAATTCGTTCGAGTCCCTCTAAATTACTTGTGTCTGTCATTATTAATAATTGTTCGATTCTTTTTCCTGAAATGCGGAATATTTTATGATCTTTTTTGTTAATAATCTTGTCTATTTCGAATTTTACTTGATCCAGATGTGGTTTTAAAATAGGAATTTCTTTTTTCTCTTTTTTGGCTTTAGGTTTAGCCTTTTTCAGTTTGATTAACTGTTTTGATATTTCAAACAGAAGTGGCTTAAGTCCTTCTCTGGTGATTCCTGAGATTGAAAATATCTTTGCCTTTTTTGCAATCTTTTTCATTGATGCAACTCTTTTTTTGAGTGTTTTTCCGTCTAATAAGTCAATTTTGTTAATTACTATTATTTGTTCCAGTTTTGCCAGGTTTGGATCGAATTCTTTTAGTTCCTTATTGATTGTACGATAATTTTTTACAGGGCTCTCGCTGTATCCGTCGATTATATGTACCAGAAGCTTTGTACGAGATATATGTTTTAAGAATTGATGTCCAAGTCCTTTTCCTTTGCTGGCCCCTTTTATCAATCCCGGAATATCCGCAGCCACGAAGCTATCGTTTTTTGATCCTCCAAATTGCCCCATGTTTACAACACCGAGGTTTGGGATGAGAGTTGTGAAGTGGTAGGCGGCTATTTTGGGACGTGCATTTGAAATAACCGATATGAGTGTTGATTTACCTGCCGATGGTAATCCTATAAATCCAACATCTGCTACTAATTTCAACTCCATTAATATCTCATTGCTTTCTCCGGGTTCTCCCTTTTCTGCGAAACGTGGTGCTTGGTGTGTTGAGCTTGTGAATCTGGTGTTGCCAAGTCCTCCTTTTCCGCCTTTTGCGACTATATAGCTGTCTCCTTCATTATTTAGGTCCGCAAGCATTGTAGATTTGTCGCTATTGAAAATGATTGTTCCTTTTGGAACTATTAAGGTCAGATCGTCTCCTGTTTTACCTGCCATTTTTTTCCCCAGTCCGTGTCCTCCTTTATTTGCTCTATACACCTTCTTATTTGCTAAATGTCCGAGTGTGTTGATATTTGCATCTGCTCTTATAAAAATGTTTCCACCGTTGCCTCCATCTCCCCCATCAGGACCGCCGCGTGGTACAAATTTTTCTCTACGAAAGCTTACGCAGCCGTCTCCGCCTTGTCCGGCAATCATTGTTAATTTTAATTCGTCACAAAACATAGCGCCAGTATGGGGTAAATATGGAGTATTTTCAATGGTCAGTAGTAACGCTAGTCGCGAGAACAATTTAATAGTATAATCGCGGTCGTTAGTTGACTAATTGTTGCTCCCCCGCTTATGCGGGCTCGCAACCGGCCCAGGTGGCGGAATTGGTAGACGCGCTGGATTCAAAATCCAGTTCTAGCAATAGAGTGCGGGTTCGATTCCCGCCCTGGGCACCATGGAAATTTACAATTTGCAATTATCAATTTACAATTTTTAATTTTCAATTTTCATTTGGGTGATATTATCCAAAATCTTCTCGGACTAGTTGACACTTTCCATTATTGGGGAGTTTTTATTCTCATGACTATTGAGAGTTCTTTTGTACCTTTTCCATCTGAGTTGATAATTCCACCTGCCGCATATCTTGCTTCTCAGGGAAAGATGGATGTTTATCTGGTTATATTGTTTGGAACCTTGGGAAGTTTGCTTGGTGCACTTATAAATTATTACCTGGCTATGTCCTTGGGTCGACCTGTTGTTTACTCCTTGGTGAAAAGAAAATGGGCCAAATATCTTTTGTTGAATGAGAAGAAAGTGGAAAAATCTGAAAAATATTTCTTGAAATATGGTGGTCTCTCTACATTTTTGGGTCGATTGATTCCTGCTGTTAGACAGGTGATTTCTTTGCCTGCAGGTTTTACCAGGATGAAACTTAAGCCTTTCTTGTTTTATACGACTTTGGGAGCTGGGATTTGGGTATGTGTATTGGCTGCGTTAGGGTATTTTTTCGGTGCCAATGAAGAACTAATTAGGCAGTATTCCCATCAAATTGGATTTTATGTCTTGTTTGCAATCTTATTGAGTTTGGTGATTGTTTTTCTTTTTAGGAAGTGGCGTAGATCTTGAAAACTCCTTGAAAAAAGGCTATAATCAAAGGATAAATAAATATTTTTCATGAAGGAAAGATTCTTACTCTATAGGCATGGTAATCCCACTTCACATCCTCAGGGTGATAGTGACGCTACTCCTGAATCCAGGGAAATTAAAGGAACTCGAGAGGATCTTTACGCCTTGGCTGATGACTGTGGTGATGGTATTTGCAAAATACCTGAGAAGAAGCCGAGAGAAGGTGGTGAAAAAGTTGGTGAAGATCCAAATTGGCCTACTGTATCTATAAAAGAGATTAATGAAAAAGCGAAGCCGGGTCATATTGTGATTGTTGGAGCTTCCTGGTGCAAGGCTTGTAAGGAAGCAAAGCGAGTTGTTCTTAAAAATTATCCCAATGCGATTAGGCATTATGTGGATTATGATGAGGATGATAAAGCTGTTGTTAAAAATTTCCCCGCGGTTGCTAATGGCTTACCAGGTGTTTATGGGTGTTCCGGTCCCAAGCAATACGAGAAGCTAGACTGGAAAAAGGAGGCTTAATTTTTTTGTTTTTTCTCCAGGTTTTCCATTCCCGATTTTTTTGTTATCGATTTTTGTGATTGGCACTATGCCGCTTATGCTGTTTGTTAGGAAAACTTCTTTTTTCTTTTTTAGTTCTTTTATGGTGATGGTTTTGTTTTTTATTTTAAATGGGCTTTTTTTTATGATTTGGTCTCTGGTTATGCCATGTAGAATGTCTGTTTTTCTAGTGCAAAGGGTGTTTTCTTCAAACCAAAATATATTGCTGTATGCACCTTCGTATACTTCCTTTTTCTTGTCTATGAGGATGGCGTCAAAATATCCTTCCTTTGCTGCGCGCTCGTGGCTTAGATAGGATGATAGATATGAAATAGATTTTACTTCAGGGAGGCTTCTTGTGCATTCTATGCTTTTGCAGCTTACTCCTTTGTAGATTTTTTTGTCTATTTTGAGTGGTACGGAAATTATGATTAGGTCTTTTTCAAGTGCCATTATTTTTATGCGTTGATCTTTGTGTGGGGATTTGTTGATTATCTTGTTTAGTTGTTGATTTATCCGGGTTTTGCTGTATTTGGGTTTGAGATCGATTTGTTTGGCTGAATGAAAAAGTCTGTTTATGTGTTCCTTGGCTTGTTGTGGAACTTTGTTGTGTGTCCTGAGGGTTTCGAAAACGCCATATCCCCTGCCTATGCTTCCTAATGCGGATACTTTTGCATCTTTAACGAACTTATTATTTTGGAGGATTATATTCATTAGGATAATATTTTCATAAATGAGGCGGCCTTGTCGAGAGTTTCCTTATATTCGGCCTTGTTTGTTGAGTCTAAAACTATGCCGCCGCCTACTTGCAAATAAAGGTTTTCTTTCTTTTTGATTATGGTGCGAATGGCAATGTTGAAGTCTAATGTTTGGTCCGGTTTGATGTAGCCTATTACTCCGGTGTAAACGCTGCGAGTCGTGGGTTCAAGTTCGTCTATTATCTCTATGGCTCGTTTTTTGGGGCAGCCTGTGATTGAGCCGCCGGGAAGCATGGAAATTAGGGCTTCGAGCGGGTCTGTGGCAAGGTCTCCTGTGATTTTGCTATATGTGTGCCAGACGCTTGGGCATTTTTGTAGCAGCCTGTGTCCTTGGACTTTCACGCTTCCTATTTTGCAAACTTTTCCAAGGTCATTTCTTAGGAGGTCTGTTATCATGTTTAATTCGGCCGCTTCTTTTACGTTTTCTATAAGTTCTTTTTTCATTTTTTCGTCTTCTTTTGGTGTTTTTCCTCGTGATCTTGTGCCCTTAATTGGGCAGGTTTCAATGTGATTTTTTTTAATTTTGATGAAGCGTTCCGGTGATGCGCTGAGGATTTCGAAGTCCGGTCCTTCTATGTAGGCCAGGAAATCTACAGGATTGTGTTGGATGACTTTGAGAAATAGTTCTCGTGCCGGTGTTGTGCTTTTTGCCTTGAGTCTGTGGGTCAGGTTAATTTGATATATGTCCCCTTCTTTAATGTATTTTTTTATTTTATTGTAGGCTTTGTTGTAGCTTGCCTTTTCGGTTTCGGGCTTGAAGTTTGACAGATTTTTGTCATGTGCCTTACCTGACGCCCGGGAGTCAGATATGCTTGTTTTTTGATTTGTGTCAAACTCTTGCCACTGATCGAAGGCTAAGAAATATATATCAGGTAATCTGAGGTCGTTTTTTGCTGTTCTTTTAACGTTGTGAAGTTTATAGCCTACATCATATGATATGTAGCCTATCAATATGCAGTTTTTGTTCTTTTTCGCGAAGCTTTTAAATTTCTCAACTGATGATCCGCTGTATTTGGCCTTTGGATTATATGCAAGGATGCTTTTTCCTCCTTTTCCTGAATACAAGAAGCAAATATTTTTGTTCTTTGATGATAGATCCTTAAATGTTGAAATTGGATTAGCTTTCATATAGAAAATTATGCATGATTTTGCTTCCTTCCTTGGTTAGAAAGGATTCCGGATGAAATTGAACACCAAAAACCGGATATTTCTTGTGATGAATCCCCATTATCTCGTTGTTCTCATCCCAGGCCGTTAAAGTGAAACCTTTTGGTACGTGGTCAATTACCAGCGAATGATACCTTGCCGCACTTAGCGGATTGTTGATTCCTGAAAATAATTTGTCCTCTGTGTGGTAAATTTCGGAAGTTTTCCCATGGAGAATTTCTTTGGCCCGGATGATCTTTGAACCAAAAACCTGTCCAATGCATTGATGTCCTAAACACACTCCCAGAATAGGAATTTGTTGATAAAACTCTTGAATGACCTTCATTGCAATGCCTGCATCATTTGGTCCTCCCGGTCCGGGAGAAATAATTATTTTTGAGGGCTTAAGCCTTGTTATTTTGGCAATGCTTATTTCGTCGTTTTTGAAAACTTGAGCTTTTTTGCCCAATGTCTCCACCTGTTGATAAAGATTGTAGGTGAAAGAATCATAATTATCTATGATTAGGATCATTCCGTTAATCTTAGGAATTCATTACGAGTTTTGGCGTTATTCTTAAAAAGCCCTCTGTATGATGATGTTGTCATTGTTGCATTTTGTTTTTCTACTCCTCTTGCCATCATGCAAAGATGATGGGCTTTAACTATTACTCCAACTCCTTTAGGGTTAAGGAGATCTGAAAGTGCATCTGCAATTTGCATTGTTAGTCTTTCCTGATTTTGTAGACGGCGGGAGAATATCTCTACTATGCGTGGTAGTTTTGATATTCCTATGATTTTTTTGTCCGGAATGTAGCCAATGGATATTTGTCCAAAAAATGGCTGAATGTGATGTTCGCAGTTAGAGTAAAAGTCTATATCCTTACAGATTATCATTTCGTCATAATTTTCTCCATCAAAGGTTGTTAGCAGTTTGGATGTATCTTTTTTGTAGCCCCCGAAAAGTTTCTCCAAACTTTTGGCGAATCTTTTTGGTGTTTCTTT
>JAQBYK010000032.1 GCA_027622635.1 bacterium | reverse complement strand
GACCTCATCACAGACGCCGGCATAATTCACACCAGATTCGGTACAAACACCTTGGCAAGATGGACAATCGCACAACCATTTGGAGTTATATCCCACAACGGTGAGGTAAACTCCATACGAAAAATCCTAAAAGTTTTAGAAAATCTTGAAAGGAACTCTAAGCTTCCGGGTAGCAACATAATGCGCAACGCAAGTGACAGTGCCAATCTGGACCGCGCAGTACAATTCCTCCTCGCAAAAGGACTTTCTCTTGAAGAAGCGGTACGTTGGATGATCCACCCTCCACTGGACGAACTCGCCCGTATGAGAGATGACGTTAGAGACTACTTCATAGGAATTTCCAGAGCCATGGGCTCACTTAAAGCAATAGGTCCAATCGCCCTACTGGGAATGGATCGCAACAAAATAATCGCAGCACTGGACAACATGGGACTTCGCCCACTTCGCATTGTTCACAGAGCGGACGGACTAGTCATCATAGCATCTGAAGTTGGAATGCCGCACACCAACAATTTAGTAAAATACGACCGTGTTGGAGCGGGAGAAATGGTCAAATTGGATCGCAAAGGACACATAACAGATTCAGACACTACCAACAAAGAAATAGTATGCGGAACTTCAGAAAAACCGGGCACAAAAGTTAACTACAAAGCTCTGGCGGAAGAAAAACTCATTCAACTCAAAACCAAAGGCAAGGATCCGGAACACATCGCTAAGGTACAAGAAGGGATGGAAAAACAATGTCCTCCGGAGACATATTTAAGAAGAGCACACTTGTTCGGCTTAAACACGGATCGCCAAAAAAGAATCAAACTATCAATAGCAGAGGAAAAAGATCCAGTAGAAGGCATGGGAAGCGACCTGGCAATGGCATGTTTTTCAGAAGAACCAAATTCTATGGGACGATTTCTAATTACAAATTGGTCACAAGTTTCAAATCCTTCACTTGACTATATTCGTGAGAAAGGACCATTCACAACAAAGGTAAATCTGGGTGCACGCCCTGAGGAAATAAAAAAACAACCATTCAAATTCAAAACCGGACCACAATATAAACTCAATGATCCTCTGCTGGACTACGATCAAATGATTGCACTTTACGCCACAGACAAAAGACACAATCCAACTCGCAAAACCATCTCGACAGTTTTCTCAAACCAATCTTTAGAATCATGCGAATCAAGAATCGAAGAAATAAAAGAGGAAGTCCTGAGAAGCGCCAAAGAAAAAAAACACGCAATAATAGTTTTGAGCGACCGAAAAGCTACCGGAAACGGAGACGGCTACATTCCTCCTCACATATTAGTCGCATACCTAAGCAGAGAACTCGACAAAGAAGGCTTAAGTAGCGGAGTCAGTTTAGTAGTAGACACCGGAGAAGTACTGGACCAACACGAATTCAACACCTTGATATCATGCGGAGCAAAAGCCGTACACCCGAGACTGATTTACGAACAAATACATAATGGAAATATTAAAATAAAAAACAAATCAATAGAGGATGTTGAAAAAGCCCTACGCAGTTCATTCCGTGGCACACTACTACGATATATGGCAAAACTGGGGCTTACAGATATCGACTCATACCGCGGATCACAACAGTTCTCCACGCTTGGCCTATCAGAAGATTTCGTGAGAAAATATTTTAGAGATGAAGTGGAAACAAATGGTGGAGGAATGTCTCTTGAAGCTCTCCTTGAAAAACAATGGGAACGATCAAACGAAGATGAAAACAGCCCAATAACAAGATTAAGAAAATCAGAAGAAAGACATGGATATGAAGAAACTATTATGAAAGCCCTGCAAGCTGTTGGTGGAAATATCATTGCAGCACAGGGAGATTTAGCAGAAATCCAAAGCATCCAAAAGATGGATGACGATAAGATAAACGCACTAATGCCTGCCGTTTTAGAACATGAGAGAGAAGTATATGCAAAATACAAAGCGAAAATAAAAAAGGAAGGAATATTGAGTAACAGGGATACATATAGATTTAAGAAAAAAAATAGTCCAATCCCAATAGAAGAAGTAATGCCCGCTGAAGATATTATTCGTCGGTTAATCAGGGGTGCGGGAATGTCACTGGGATCAATGAATGACCAGGCTCACCGCGCTATCCATACACTCTTTAACTATTATGGAGGAGTTGCAAATTCCGGAGAAGGTGGAGTCCCAAAAGACAGACTAACAGGCGAAAAATGGGAAAGGGCGGCATGCAAATCAATCCAAGTTGCATCAGGAAGATTTGGTATAGATATAGAAGCACTGGCAAATCCACAAGTTACGGAAATTGAAATCAAAATAGGACAAGGTGCTAAACCTGGTGTAGGAGGACTCTTGCCGGGTGAAAAAGTTTTCCCTCTGGTTGCGGAAATCAGAGGTGTAAGCCTTGGACAAACACTCGTTTCACCGCCTACAAACCACGACATATATTCTATCGAAGACCTGGAAGGACTAATAGAAAGACTGGGCTCATGTAATCCAACTGCAACAAGATCGGTCAAAATAACTTCAGGTCCAAACGCCGGTACAATCGCAGCGGGATGTAGAAAAGGAGGAGCCGAAAAAGTACAAGTCAGCGGTGGAGCAGGAGGAACGGGCGCAGCAACATATACAGATAAATTCAACACCGGAACACCTGTAGAATTTGGATTATCAGACACAGACAGATGCTTGATTGAACAAGGGCTTAGAGAAGGTATGGATCTCGGTGCAGATGGCGGAATCCGAACAGGTGAAGATATTCTAAAAATGGTAGCCCTCGGGGCAAACACCGTTTCAATTGGCACACTCTTATTCATTTCTCAACTTAAATGTATTTTCTGCAAAAGTTGTTCTAACCAAAAATGCCCGGCCTATATAACCAGATCGGTCTCAAAATTCTTGGGGTCTTCGAAAGATAAAGTTGAAAAAATAGAATACGAATCAGAGGAAGAAGAAGCTCAAATGTCACGACTTTTATACAACGGTATGCGAACTTTAGAATTTTTGGCTCAAGAAATTCGTGAGTTAATGGCGGAAATGGGGATTAGAGATTTTGATGAATTGGTGGGTCAAAGAGGTAACTTCCTGGAACTGGACCCTGAAGCGATAAAGAAATACCCATGGCTAAAAGATAATTTCAATCATGATAGTTTCTTAAGCCCACCGGAACCCATATTTAATGGCGAGCAAACCGAGAATAGCGTAGCGCCGACGGAAAATGACGAAGCGCAAGCGGAGTCATCTGGATCGGAAACCGACCCTACCCAAATCGAATTCTACCTAAACAGTCCTCGTGTAAACGAAGCAAATCGTGAAATCATAAGACAAGTCTTAAAGGGAATTGACAATGGAGATGATCCAGTCAACGTAGAACTACATGACATAAGACCAAAAGATCGCCACCTTGGTTCAACTTTAGGATGCCTTATTGTAAGAGGCCTTATCAAAGTTCCAAGCGGGGGTATAACCATCCGCACCCTGGGAAATGCAGGCCAAGGGTATGGCACTGGCACCACCAAAGGAGTCACAATGATACACACGGGAGCTATACAAAATGAAGGCGCAGCATTCCAAAATGGAGGAAAAATAATTATTCTTTCACCACTTGGAGATCAAAACAAAGAGGTAATAATTGGCAATACACTTGGGTACGGTGTACGCGGAGGTGATAGATTCATGCAAGGTAGTGTAGGTGACAGAGTTTGTGTACGTGAAACATATGGCAGAACAATAATCACCGGCAACACAGGTAAATATTTTGCCGGATACAAAACGGGAGGTCGCGACATTGTTCTCGGATCACTTGGCTATGACGTTGGAGCCGGAATGAGCGGTGGAGAGATATACAGCAGAGATCCAAAGGTAAATGAAAAACTCGCGGATGGCGCAGTCACAACAAGCATAGTCAGAGAAAGCGACCTTGAAATCATAAAAACAGACTTAGAAGAATTTTATGCAGACACAAAAGACGGTGAAGTAGGAAAAATTCTTGCAAACTGGGATAAGGAAAAACATACATTCAAAAAAGTAGTTGCAAAGAGCAGCTACGCGACAAGCATATTTCAATATGCATACAACACCATAAATGAAGAGGAATTTACAGAAGAACAAGAATCACAATTAATTTCAGATCTATTTGAAATGTGTGGTGTAGATATAGGATTAAATTATAGTCAACTCATGGAAGAAAATATAAATCACCTCATCCAATTAGGGCTTGAAAGGTTAACAAAGGAAATTCTTCCAAAGGTCAGCCCACGTTCGGATGAAGCTCATTTCAAAGCTATTCAAAATTTCTGTTTCAAACTGGCGGACGGCATAAAAGAATACATAGGAAAAATACATACATAGTTCACAAATGCTCTATTTTCTGGTACAATGAAAAGAGTTAATAAACAAAAAATGACTACAAAAAACAAAAATGGCTCAGTAAAACAAGAATTAAAAAATACCGACTTTAGAGTAGCAATATTCGGATCAGCCAGGATTAAACCAGAAGACAAAGTTTACAAAGGCGTATATAGACTTGCAAAAGAAATTGGTAAACATGGATTTGACGTGATAACAGGTGGCGGCCCGGGATTAATGGAAGCTGCAAATGCAGGACATGAAGAAGGCGACAAAAAAAACAGATCAGACGATATTGGATTAACGATTCAGCTACCCTGGGAAGCAGATGCAAACAAACACCTCGAAATCAAAAAACACTTCAATAAATTCTCGGGTCGCCTGGATACATTTATGGCATTATCAAACGTAATGATAATAGTGCCCGGAGGAATAGGCACATGCCTGGAATTATTCTACAGTTGGCAACTCATACAAGTGCGACACATAAATCCAATTCCAATAATTCTGGTCGGGAAAATGTGGTCACAATTAATAAGTTGGGTCAAAAAATATCCATTAAAAGATGGGCTAATAAGCCCGGGTGACTTAAAAAACATTCATATTGTTAAAAGCAACAAAGAGGCAATGGAAATAATCATGAAAACCCACAAAAATTTTCAAAAAAACAAAAAAACTCACTCCAACAATCACTACCTAAAATAGACTAACTTTTAAAACCTATGATTCCGTGTTAATTTTAAAACATGAAATCAAAGATAGGTCTTATTGGACTGGCAACAATGGGTAAAAATCTGGCAAGAAACATTGCCAGGAATTTTCACATATCGGTATACAACAGAACTACGGAAAAAACTGAAGAATTCATTAAAGAATTCGGATCAGAAAAGCTCACCGGCACAAAAACTTTGGAAGAATTTGTTGAGTCTCTGGAAAAACCACGCAAAATAATCTTGATGGTAAAAGCGGGCAATGGGGTAGATGCGGTTATTGATGAACTTACTCCTCTGCTAGACAAAGGAGATATTATAATCGATGGAGGCAATACTCATTATCCTGATACGGAAAGACGACAAGCCCGACTTGTCGAAAAGAATATCCACCTTATCGGAATGGGCATAAGCGGAGGCGAAGAAGGAGCCTTAAACGGCCCAAGCATGATGCCGGGCGGAGACAAAAACGCATACGAATCATTAAAAGAAATTCTAGTTCCAAGTAGCGCTGATGATGGGGACAATGGGAAATGCATATCATACATTGGAGAAGGCTCATCGGGACATTTTGTCAAAATGGTACACAACGGTATCGAATACGGGATAATGCAGCTAATTGGAGAAACATACGACATTCTTAAAAACATAGGCAAACTAAACAATCAAGAACTCGCGGAAACATTTGGCAACTGGAACAAATCCAGAAATTCATTCCTCCTTGAAATCACACAAAAAATATTCACACAAAAGGATGAAGATAAGAACAAAGATTTAATCGACCTTATAAAAGACACAGGAAAACAAAAGGGCACAGGAAAATGGACTTCCATCGCAGCTTATGATCTTGGTGTATCAACCCCAACAATCCACGCATCAGTTGACGCTCGCATAATGTCAGGATCGATACGCCTACGCAGTCGCAAACTCCCAAGCAAAACACTATCTCCGGAAATCCCGGACAACTTAAAAAACCTCGTAGAAGACGCTCTCGAACTATCCACTCTCTGTACATACTTTCAAGGTTTGGAACTGATGAAAGCTGCCAGCATCGAAAAAAAATGGGATCTAAATCTCGGCGAAATTATGCGCATCTGGCGTGGAGGATGCATAATTAGATCAGACTACCTATCTCTACTCCAAGAAAGTGAAAATACAAAAATACTGGAATTTTTCGACTCGGAAGCACAAACTAACTGGCGCGAAACAATTTCACTCGCAACGTCTCAGGGAATTCCAAGCCCGGCACTAAGCGCATCACTGGCCTACTGGGACTCTATAGCCAAAGATAAACTCCCGCAAAATCTCACCCAGGCACAAAGAGATTTCTTCGGAGCCCACGGATATGAGAGAATAGACAAAGAAGGCAACTTCCACACTGAGTGGTAAAGTTGTAAATCCAACCTGAAATTGTTATTCTTCCTCTAATGAATTTCTACAAACACAAAAAACCTTTCGTTCTTATAATATTCGGGGCTTCCGGGGATTTGGCACAACTAAAACTCTTCCCGGCCCTCTATAGTTTAGCCGAGCAAGGGCGCTTTCCAAAAAACTTTTATATAGTCGGCTTTGCAAGAAGCAAAATGACACACCAACAATTCCGCAATCACTTAAAAAAAAGTATTAAAAATAGCAGTCCAAAGATAATTAACAATCTCGCAAATCACCTATATTATTTTCAAGGCCAATACAACAAACTAGAAGATTTCCAAAATCTCAGAACATATATCAAAAAACTCACAAAGAGCTCACAGACAACTAAACTGGCTTATTTTTCAGTACCTCCTGTAGTTTTCAAAGACATCATAGAAAATCTCGGAGAATCAAAAAATGCAGAGAGCGAAGATCTTCGTTTGATAATCGAAAAACCCTTTGGAGAAGATACCGAAACAGCACGCGAACTTTTCCACTTCACGGCACGTTACTTTCATGAAGACTGTGTGTTTTTACTAGACCATTATCTTGGGAAAAGTGCGGTACAAAGCATCTTAAGCATTCGCCATTCAAACAGACTTCTCAATTTAATGATGAAGGGACCCGAAATTGCAAACATCCAAATAAGTGCATTTGAAAAGATAGGAGTATCGGAAAGAGCGGGTTATTTTGACAAAGTTGGTACGATCAAAGACATGGTCCAATCACACCTTCTGCAAATTCTTGCCCTTATAACAATGTCCATCCCAATTTCCGAAAAGCATGAAAGTTTACAACGTGAAAAAAACAACATTCTTTCAGCACTAAAATTTATAGAATCAAAACAAAACATAGTCCTCGGCCAGTACGATTCATATAAACAAGAAAAAGACATTCCTCAAAGAACAAGCACTGAAACTTTTGTCGCAACACGACTCTTTATCGACAGAGAATCTTGGTACAGAACCCCCATATATATTCGCACAGGAAAAAAACTTCACGAAAAACACACCTACATCGTAGTAGAATTAAAAAAGTTCGCATTCCAGCCTAAAGATGAAGAACCAAACCGCCTTGTATTTGAACTTTTTCCGAACGAAAAAATCAACATACGTCTAGTAAACAAACACAGATCAAATGATGAAGACCAATCATTATCAACATCCAACTCTCTAGCTTGCTTTGGTGATGACTGCCTTACAGAACACGCCTTACTTATCCTGGACGTACTGCGCAAACGCCGCATAAACTTCCTAAGCTTTCAGGAAATCATCGCAACATGGCAAATCACAGACTCCATCACTAATTTCGTAAAAAGAAAGAAAGTTAAGATTGAAAGCTACAAGGACGGAACATACGGACCAAAATCTCAAGAAAAATTGACTCAAATGGATGGATTTAAATGGTTTGATCTACACTAGTTCGATGAAAACTAAAAACTTCAGCACAGAACAAGCCTGGATAGACAGCACTATCTCTTTCATAAAATCACTAAAACCACACTCCATTGCCCTATCAGGAGGTAGTACGCCAGTACCAATTTACCAAGCACTTGGGGATAATCTCCCAAAAGAAACACAATTCTATCAAGTAGATGAAAGATATGTGCCCTCAGATAATCCGAATTCTAATTACGGTATGATTAAAAAAAACATTTTTCCCCACACAAACAATCTACAAAATTTTCACTACTTCGACACCGCACTTCCAATCGATAAAGCTCTAAAAAAATACACCAATGAGCTTACAAATCTCAAGGGGTTTCCATCCACCACTTTTGACTTATGTATTTTGGGAATAGGGCTGGATGGCCATACAGCCTCGTTATTCCCAGTTAGCTCCGGAGCTCAAAATGTACAACCTGTGAAATCAACTACCCCGGAGCACTATGTAGAGCACACCATAAACAAAGAATTCGCTATTAAAGATCGCCTCACCATAACATTTCCAACTATTCTCAAATCTAAAAACATCCTAGTCCTGCTTAAAAACAAGCCTACAATCATCCAAGAACTCCAAAAACCAAGCAAAACAACCAAACAATTCCCCGCCCTCACACTCCTCAATCATCCAAATCTATCAATTCATTCATTTGACGAAAACAGATGAAGCTCTATACTAAGCATCACAAATCCCTATCACATGCCAAGCACAACATCAATAAAAAAAGGAATTGCCATAAACCATAAAGGCCAATCTTGGATAATAATCGAAGACACACACGTGCATCCAAGTCGTGGTAGCGCATTTACGCGCGCAAAAATGCGCAATTTGAAAACAGGACAAGTCCTCGAAGAGACATTTCGGTCAGGAGAATCTGTCGAGCTGGCGGACACAGCCCGCAACAAATGTCAATTTCTATACAAAGATGGGAATCAATACCACTTCATGGAAGACGATACCTACGATCAATTTCATTTGGATGAAACTTCCATTGGTGATAACAAAAAATACCTTCTGGAAGGCACCTCCTGTTATGCATTACACATAGATGGTAATCCGGTAAGCATACAGCTTCCTCCCAAAATGGAATTCAAAGTTACACAATCTCCACCTGGAGTTAAAGGAGACACGGCAACAGGCGGATCCAAAGAGTGTACTATCGAAACAGGCACTAAAATCAAAGTCCCTCTCTTCATCAAAGAAGGAGAAATTATCATAGTCAATACAGAAACAGGTGATTATGTAAGTAAAGCTTAATAATACAAACATGCTCGATTTAAAATTCATAATAGAAAACCCTGGACTAATAAAGAAAGGCGCTGCCAAAAAACAGATCAAAGTCGAGGTTGATAAAATCGTAAAACTTTACGAAGAAAGAAACGAAAAACTCCAAGAAATGGAGTCTTTACGGGCACGCCAAAACCAAGTTTCCAAGGAAATCCCAAACGCAAAAAATAAAGAAGAACTTTTGAAAGAGATGGCAGCTGTCAAAACTCAAATCAAATCATTTGAACCGACGATTCAAAAACTCGAAGATCAACTCGACAAACTGGCACTACAAATACCAAATCCCCCACTTGACTCTGTCCCCGAGGGTAGAGATGAAGAAGACAACGAAATAGTAAGAACACATGGAGAAAAACCCAAGTTTGATTTTGATCCACTGGACCACATCACACTCGGGAAAAATCTGGATATTATAGATATAGAGAGAGGCACAAGAACATCCGGAGCTCGATTTTATTATCTCAAAAATGAAGCGGCCCTACTCGAATTTGCTCTTATACAACACGTTATCCACAAACTAACTTCAAAAGGATTCTCTCCGGTAATTCCACCTGTACTTGTAAAAGAAGAAGCAATGTACGCTACAGGATTTTTTCCAGCGGACAGAAATGAAATATATCACGTCAATCCTTCTCATGAAAAGAATCCGGAAGGTGATGACTTATTCCTGGTTGGCACTTCGGAAGTACCATTGACCATGCTCCACGCAACTGAAATTCTCGACATAGAAAAACTTCCAATAAGATATTGCGGTTTTTCCACTTGTTTTCGCCGCGAAGCAGGGTCCTACGGCAAAGACACCACAGGCATAATCAGAGTTCATCAATTTGATAAAATAGAGATGTTCAGCTTCTGTCACCCGGATAAATCACAGGAAGAACACGAATTAATTCTTGCGGCCGAAGAAGAAATAATGAAAGAGCTTGGATTTCACTACCAGGTAGTAAATATTTGTGGTGGAGATCTGGGAGCTCCTGCGGCCAAAAAATACGACATTGAAGTCTGGATTCCTACGCAAAATAAATTCCGGGAACTAACTTCATGCTCAAATTGCACCGATTTTCAATCTCGCCGCAGC
>JAQBYK010000031.1 GCA_027622635.1 bacterium | reverse complement strand
GATTTTTGGATTCCAATGTTTTGGCGGAGTTGAATGGCCGAGTAGGTAAGTGGACAGATGTGGATGAAGAATTTTTTGAGTTGATCAGATTTGCTTGTGATTTAAAGGAAATGACCGGTGGTGCATTCGATTTAACAGTTAAGTCTGTTTTGGATTCATGGGGATATGATAGTGAGTATTCGTTTTCAGAAAAAGACGCAGGTGCTTGCGGTGAGATTGAGCTTAGAGAGGGGCAAGTAAAAATAAGCGACGAAATTGACTTAGGCGGTATTGGTAAGGGCTATGCCTTAGATAGAATGGTGAAATGTCTTGAAAGGCTGGATGATTTTTTTATCAATGCCGGTGGTGATATTTACGCAAAAGGCAAAGATGTCGATGTCCCGTGGAGAGTATTGTTTGAAGACCCTACGGATATTACGCAGGCTATCGGTTTTGTTGATGTTAGTGATATGGCGCTTGCATCCAGTAATCCGAATAAGCGGAAATGGAGTGACAAACACCATCTTGTAGATCCGCGAAGCCTAAGACCCGCTGATGAAATGATGGCGGTTTATACGCAGGCTGAGACTTGTTTGCTTGCTGATGCTTACTCTACTGCGCTTTTTGTTTTGGGATACGAGGGTGCTAAAAAAATGGTTGAAGATTTTCCTGTTGAGGCGATGTTGGTTTCTCCAAGAGGTGAGATTTATAGGACTTCAGGATTTAAAGGGGAACTCTTTCTTGAAAGTGACAACAAAAAAGCCCTCCACGCTTGATGAAGGGCTTTTTAAAGATATATTTATGGTGCTTCAGTCAGGACTGTTCCATAAGGGAATTTTTCTTCTTCTGTGTCTATCCATGTGTATTCTACCATCAGCATTCCTTCGCTTTCATCTACTTCTGTAACAACACCTTCCTGGAATGTTGAAACCGGTGAGATCCAGACTGTGTCTCCTACACTTGAACCCGGATTTGATGGAATAGATTTGCAGTTTCCGGCTTCTTCCACTTCCAGGCTGGATGCCCATCCAAGTGTAAGAATTTTATCTCCGGATACAGTTACAACTGTTTTAAGAGAGTAATCACCGGCATCATCCGCACATGCCATTTTTGAACCCGGTGCGAATTCTCCTGAAATAACATTAAAGGAATCAGCTTCCAGGGTTTCGATTTCTCCAAAGTAGTCCAGGAATGTAATCTTTGGCTCTGTTCCGCCTTCTTTTACATAACCGCGTGTCATTGATCCTGCCCATGAAGTTAGAACCATTTCGCCGTCTTTAGCGTTTTGGCCGGCTACGACAGGGATTATCAATGAGTTTGGAATTACATATTCTTCATCGAAAATGCTTATTGTAGATTCTACTTCTCCTGGAGTAACCATTACTCCTTCATAGAAATAAAAATATTTGCTTTCGTCTTCTTTGGCCGCAAATGCATCGTCCAGGTCTTCTCTTTTTACACTGTAAACAATGTCACCTTCTTTTGCGCTCACTGAAACCGTTGGGAAATCCACCGGAACTGTTCCCGGATCCGGTACAGCCATTTCTTCAACAACCTCTTCCACTTCTTCTTTTTCTCCATCATCTTTTGCGGGAGCATCGTCGCTACCGCACGCTGCAAGAGTTAAAGTAAGTAGCATGATTGCCGACAAACTTAGGAATTTCTTTTTCATTTCTGTTTGGTTATGAAATTGTTATGCGAATTATAGCATAAATGTTTGAGTATATCCTAGAATTGGATTTAAATTATTTGCACAGGGTTTCCATCGGTATCGGGTGCATAGAGATACATGTCTGTACCCTGATTACTTTTGTTGTCTGCCATCATTAGATTGCCAATTTTTGCATTTGGCTTATCTAATTGAAATGCTCTATTGGCTTGTGAATCACTAGCGACTACGGTGAATCCATATTCACCCGCGCCACCAATTGTTGGAATTACTCCACCGCCCACTTTAACTCTGGAAAGAATTTCCATAGTAACAGCAGGTGTCTGACAAGCTGCAAACATGTAGATGTCTTTGGAAAGATTATTGTTTCCTGAAAATTTTCTGGATCTATCCAAAATTGCATCAGCTATTTCTTTAGCTGAAATGTAGCCGTCCGGGTCATTTATGTGTTGACCATCTTCTGTTTTTGTTAGGTCGGCTAAATGTAATCCTTTCTCGGATCCATGGCCGTTGAAACACATTGTCATTGGAGGTTTTGCCGTTCTCAATCGAGTTAAAATAGCGGTTTTTAATGCTCTTAATTTTTCTCGCTTAGCTTCCGGGGTGTTTGTGTTAAAATCATTGAAGTCTTCTGCAGCATAAACATTAGATGCGTCTATTTCTGCTCCACTGGCGATTAATCCTCTATTGATATCATCACTATGAAAAGTGTTCTTTTGAACAGTTCCAGGTGCTATTTCTCCATTATTGCCAGCCACAAAGACAATTTCTCTTTTCCGGTTTTCGCCATTTTCATCAATGTAACTGTACAATTCTAGCTTGGAGCTAGCTTCAGTAGTCCGGTTTATTTTTTCGATTTCAGTCTCCACGTCCAGCTCGGTTACACCGGAAGCGTCAACGCCATTATAAAACAGGGTTCTTCCCAGTTTCAGACATTCTTCGATTTGAGGATAGCCCATAGTTAACTTCCCTGTGTCTCGCCCTCCCCGTTTTCTGTAGATAGCAATTGCTACTGAGAGACTGGGGTCATTTGAGAAACTTCTATACTCAGCGATAGAAGGTGAAGAATCGCCTAACTTAAATGTTTGAAGTTGCATGAATGGGTATAGCCCCGGCTTTTCGTCTAATAAACGAAATTTATCTAAATTATATCTGTTTAAATTGGGGTATTTTTCTAGAAAAGCTTCTTTTTCTTTTTCGTTCATTAATTCTTGGACATTTTTTTGCTCACTTTCTGCTTTAGATTTTAAATCTGCATAGACCTCTTTTGCTTTTTCCGGATCAGGTTCTAAGAAAAAAAGTTCTTTTAAGTCTCCAAAATCAGTGCTCAAATGCTGAACTGTTGAAAAATAAAGTAAAACTTTATCGGCATCTGGCTCTTTACGATAAAGGTCTCTTAAGGAGCTCGTATCGGGATTTAACCCAATAAATCCCATTTGAATCTGTACTTTCTCAAAATAAGTGATTCTTGCTATTTCAGTAGAAAGATTTTGTTGCCAATCGATGTCCTTGATAAAAGCCGAATTTGAAGATAACAATTTTAATCTATTTATGCCTTCGGCAAAGTCCGTATTGCTTGCCTTGAGGTCTTTTAGGTATTTTACCAAGTTGTTTGTTGCCAATTTGCCGGAAAGTACACAGTCAACTGTCAGTGCTTCTGTTGCTTCTGCAGCACTTAATTTGGCAGGTTTTAAAGCTATCAGTTTAGATGCAAATTGGGTAAATCCTACCTGATTTATCCAGGGTATCATTTTTTTAAAACTTGCCGGTTCGGCATTATCTGCCATTGTTTTCATTATGTTCATAACACCGTTCAAGGTTCCGGGGTTTCCTTGATCGAGTTTAAAAAGAGAAACAATAATCTTGTCGTCAAGTCCCATTCCTCTTAACGAGTCTTGTGCTTCTTTAGCTCCGGCAATATTCTTTTTAG
Organism: bacterium; assembly: GCA_027622635.1. Taxonomy (GTDB): domain Bacteria; phylum Patescibacteriota; class Gracilibacteria; order UBA1369; family LOWO2-01-FULL-3; genus JAQBYK01. Next base: position 7,548 of record JAQBYK010000031.1, on the reverse strand, counting down.
TTGTGTTGAGGGTTCTTATAAGCTTATCGGTTCTATGGGAAGATCGTGTTAAAGCTTTTTCGAAACTCGCTATGTCTAAAGGTTTTGAAGGTTGTTTGCTGCTTTCTTCAATAGCTGTAGTTGGGCTGGAAGCCAAGGTGTCTTTTTTGGGAAATATCCTCTTGATTCTTTGTAAACATTTTTTTGCGTCTTCACAGGATTTCTCGGCTTTAATTTTAGGATCAGATCCTTCAGGGAGTTTTTTGGTTAAGCTCAGACAATTGTGATATTTGAGCTTTGCCTTATGGATTTTTTCCCCTACCTCTCTGTGACGACTAATTAATGATTCTCGTTCCTTTTTATATTCGGCAGAATCTTCGTCAGGTTTATCTACTGTTTCCGGCTGTTGCTTTGTTTCCTTAGTCTCTATTGCGTCACCTGCTTCAACAGAGTCCATTTCGGGCATACTAAATCGCCATATCAATAACCTGCTTTTAAAAAGTGAATTCATTCTTCTTTATTAAGTTCAGATTCTAAATCGCTTAGGGTTTGTTGTGCTTCAATAGTGTTTGCAATCTCGTCAAACTGTTTTAGCTCCTTATCAACTTCATCCAAGCTAGACTTGAGTTTCTCGTTTGGCACAGGGTTGTTTTTGTTTGTATTTTCCATAAAAAATTCAGGAATTAAACAATGAAATATCCTTTCATTATAGCACAAAAACATCACTGACCCAAGTCATGGAGCCGTTGTCGGGAATTGAACCCGAGACCTCGCCCTTACCATGGGCGCGCTCTACCAACTGAGCTACAACGGCCTGATTTTGTCCGATTTTCGCGTAGGCTGGAGAGCCCTTCTCTATTTCCCGTCGGATGTTAAGAAGATTTCTCCAAACCTTTATCTGTTTAATCAGCATTTTAGTGAAAGGTATAAATGAATGCAAGTTTTATTTTTCTTTGACAATGGCCGTAGATTAGCTAGAATTCACAGGCAAATTTTAAAATATATTATGGCAAAGGGAAAAAGTCAGTATTGTACATGGTTCTGCGGTGCTTGTAATCGTGCGAATTATGTGACTTATTACGATAAACGTAGAGATGCTGAAATCACAAAGGAGTTGAGCAAATTTTGTCCTAAGTGTAGAAAACACGAGACTCACAAACGCAAAGATACCAAAAAGGGTAACTAAATTTTGTTATTTTTAACTTTTTAATATGAACAATTCCGGAAAGTTTGTTTTGCCACTCTTGGTAATCTCTCTGGGTCTTTCCGCCTGTAGTAGTGGGCCAAGTGTTTTGAAGGATATTGAGCTTGAAAATGTTTTGCCGGAAGATAGCGCAATGGTTTTTGTGATTGATTATTCAAACGAAGAGCAAATGGATTTATTTAAAGATATTAAAGACCGTTTTCCCGAAACGGAATTTAGTAAAATGATTAGCGATTTTACCGATTCAGAGCTTGGTAGCGATGATATAAATTATGAAAAAGATATTCAGCCTATTTTTGATGGTAGCTGGAAATTTGGTCTTTCTACTAGTTTTCCGGAAGATTTCAACTTTGATAATCCGGATGAAATTGATGAAAGTGAGATCGAGTTTGTAATAGCTATGGATTTTGAGGAGGCGGATGCTTTTGAAAATTTCATAAATGTTGTGGGAGAATCCTCTGGAAATCTGGATTTTACCGAGGATGGAGAGATTAAATATTGGACCAATGAAGACGATGAGGTTTACCTTGTAAGATATGGTGACATCTTTTTTTTGACTAATCAGTTGGAATACAGAGAAGCTGCTTTGTCCAGGATAGAAGATGGAAACGGTTTTGATTCAACAAAGGTTTTTGAGTCTGAAACAGAGAACAATTTAGGTTATATGTATGTCGATGGAGCTATGTTCGGCGATCTTTTGGTTGATCTATATAGCTCTATGGGTATGGAGAATATGGTGAAATATTTTGCTGGACTTGGCGATGTATCCATGGTTTGGTTTGCTGATGAAGACGGCATAATGATTAGTTCCAGCTCAATTATTTCGGGTGAAGACCTCTTGTCTATTAATGGAATTGATCCATCTTATGAATTAACTCTTGTAGATGATGTTAATGGTGAAGGTTTAATTTCTTATTCCGAACAAGGTTTACTTGGTCCATCACTTAAAGCTTTTGTTGACGGTTTTGCTGCCGGTTATAATGCGGTGAATGATGATTTGACTAACATTAATGATCTTATAGGTCAGGGAGGTGATTATTATGAGGGGATTCTTGAGGAAATTGCAGCCCTTGGTGAAGTAACTACAGAGGAAGTTGAAGCTGTTCTTAATTCTCCTTTTGCTTTTGCTATGTCAGATGTTGGAGCTCTTTATCCAACATTCTCGCTTTATTTGAAAGTAGATGAGGAAAATGCCGAGAACGCAAAAAAAATGGTTTCCGCGCTTAATGAATACGTTGATACTATTCTCTTGGAATTTGATGCGCTAATGCTTTCTATTGGGGAAAACGAAGGTATTTTAAAGAAGGATATAGAGGTTGTGAATGGTGGTGGTTTGCATAAGATTTATCTTGATTGGGATGCTTCTTCCAATTTGAGCCTCAATTTAGGGCTTACCGGCATGACTCCAGATGAGGCAAATGTAGAGCTGTATTACGGCTTAACCGGAAATAATGTTTTTGTTGTGGCACTGTATCCTGATTTTGCTTCTGATTTTGGTAAAAATGTTGTTTCTGAAACTGAAAATTATAAAGAAGGTGTTGAAAAACTGGGTGATTCTTTTGGGCATAATGTGAGCTACTTTAGCCCGGGTCCGCTGGTTGATATTGCTTCCAGGTATTTGGATATAGCTGTCCAATTTGCTCCTAACCCGGAAGAAATTAAGGCAAATTTTGATTTGTACGGACGACAGTTTGTTGGAGCCTTTAAATATTTTGTGAGCTCGGGAATTTACAATGAATCCGGAGTAAGGAGTGATGCCTACATTAGGATTGAGGAGGTTAAGTAGACCTGTTATAGTTGGCTTGACTCATAGGTCCATAGTGTCAATGGTAGCACGTCGGTCTCCAAAACCGAAAGTAGGGGTTCAAATCCTCTTGGACCTGCCAATCACGTCGGTCTCCAACCCGCCGGAAGGCGGGCAAATCCTCTTGGACCTGCCAATCACTTGACGGATGACTGTGCAACGTGTTTAAATGCTTTCTAAAGTTAATAACACATACTATATGAATAGTTTGCACCGTCTTTCTTTGCCTCCTCAGGAGCCTACTTGGCCTAAACAGGTTAGACATGAAATTACGATTGATGAACCCGGTGATTATTTGTTACCTGAGGTAGTCAATACTATTACTTGTGTAAATAGTCGATTTACCGTTTCTGACGGTTTTGGAGTATCTGGACTAGGGAAGGAGAGTATTTATGCACCTTCAAAAGGTGAGAGTCAGTGGTTATCTGTTTGGGAGCACAATTTGAAGAGTGGTCCTTTGCAGTTTATAGTTATGGCGGATGAAGGTGTAGCCGTAGATTTGTCTCAACATGCTTTAGAGGAAATAAGGGCTGTCAGGGCTCACGTTGGAGGTGTAGCATCGGATGTCTTGCCATCTTGATTCTTATTCCGTATAATCGATTATAGTCTTATTCCTTAAATGAAAATGTTATGAAAAAATTATTAACAATGACATTGCTGTCAGCATTTTTGCTGGTTGCATGTGGCGGTGCTTCTATGAAGGCCGGTGATGGTGTTTTGGTGGATTGGGCCGGGGATCAATATTCTTGGCATAAAGCTGCGCTTGTTGCTGAATGTGGCGAAGCTGAAGCAGCTGGGTGGACTGTGGATTTCACAGATGACTTTTATGACAACGATGAAGGTGAAGATCCTGATTGTGTTGTGCTTGCGAATATTTTGAAGGAGGAAGTTCCTTCAAAGGCTGCAGTGGGTGATGAAGTGCTGGGCGAATGGGTTGAATCATTCTACAACGCTAAAGTATCTGCCGTTGAAGATGGGAAATATCATGTTATTTACGACGATGGACTTGAAGATGATCTAGATCTTGATCAGTTGAGGGTTAAACCGGTCGCAAAGTAATTAATCAAATTAAAGGCCGTGGTTCCTTAGTGGAGCCATGGCTTTTTAGTTTAAAGACATAAGTTTTTGCACGCTTTACATCCGTTTATTGAACAGCTTTTGTGTTTGTTCATGTCGGACTTCAGGGACTTTAGAAGGTTTTTGTCGTTCTCGAGTGTCTTAACCAGTTTTAGTAATGCATCGGTCGTAGATTCGCTTAAGAGGTGTTCTATTTTGCAGGCATCTATTTCCGCCGTTTCGCGGCTTACATCTAATATGTTTGTGAAAAGATGATATACGACCGAATAGGTGTTCTCTATATTTTTAGCGAAAGTTTCTCCTTTTGACGATAAGGATAGGTGCTTGTTTTCGTCTTCAAGAATGAGTTTACGTTTTATTAGTGGTTTGAGTGAGGTAGAAAGGCTTCCCTTTGAGATGTTTAGTCTTTTTGCAATGTCGCTCAGTCTTGCATACCCCTGGTCCTCCAGGACTTCTCTAATAGTCATTAGATAGTGTGCGCCTGGGTGAGTTAGCTCATTCTTGCCGAATTCTTTCCAGGATGTTCTCATAGTGGGGGCACTATACGACAAAAATCTTTGTGTGTAAATTGAGTTTTGCATATAAAACTTGAATTGCCCGACTAAAACGATATTGTGGTTTTACTTTTTAATCATAAAATATGGGTGAAGCATTAATTATAACCTTTAGAGAGACCTTGGAAGCCGCATTGATTGTGGGGATTCTTTTGGCTTATTTGAAGAAAACGAAGAATTTTAAACATGGTTCATATGTTTGGTATGGTGTTGTCGCAGGTGTTCTTATAAGTGTTGTTTTAGCATTTGTTTTTCAACAATTTTTGGGTGGATTTGATGGGAAGGCCGAGGAATTGTATGAAGGTATTGTTATGCTTCTTGCCGCCACTTTGATTACCTGGATGATTTTATGGATGTTAAATCAGAGGCAACATATTAAGAAAAATCTTGAAGAGAAGGCGCAATTGCACATTCAAAATGATCATGCCATTGGACTGTTTTTTCTGGCTTTTGTGGGTGTTGCCCGTGAAGGTATTGAGACGATTATTTTTCTGCAGGCGGCCTTGGTTCAGAGTGATGCGGCACAAATCCTTTCCGGTGGTTTTTTAGGAATAGTTATTGCGATTGTTTTAAGTATTCTTATGTTCAAGGGGTTTGCAAAGATACCACTCAGGAAATTTTTTACAGCTACAAGTCTTCTGTTGATTCTATTTGCTGCCGGACTTGTGGCCCATGGACTTCATGAGCTTCAGGAGGCCGGAATAGTTCCTATATTTGTTGAGCATGTTTGGGATATGAATCATATACTGAACGAAAAGGGGACTATCGGTGGTTTGTTTAAGGGATTGTTTGGTTATAATGGGAATCCGTCTATCGTAGAAATTGTGAGCTATGTTAGTTATCTTGCACTGATTGCGGGCCTTTGGGGGTGGATTGGAGCTAAGGAAAAACGGGCTTAAGAGTCTATTTTTACTTGGTCTATTTTTTATCCTGTGCGATACTTCTTTCAGTTTATAACCATATTTTTATGAATCTTAAAAAAATTATTCCTTTTCTTTTGATTGGGGTTTTGGTTCTTTTGTCCGCCTGTGGGCCAAAGTTTTTACCGGGAGATGAGGAAACCGCTTCGAATACGGAGTCAGCCGATTATGATGCCGGTGCAACAACGGAAGCCACATATTATGATCAGGTTTTGGCTGATATTCTTGATGAAACGATAACTCCGCTTGACATCGACTATGATAATTTTAGACGGTCATTCTTCGAAAATTACCGTGATTTTGAATACGATGTGGATCAGTACACTGCCTATACGACCGAATTTGATGCGGCATATATTGGTGGTGATACGGAAGGCGCCTTGGATGCTTTAAATAAATGGATTGCTATAGATTTTACCGATACTGATACACATTGGGCACTTGGTAATCTTTATTATGAACAAGAATATATTGCTGATGCAGAGTTCCATTGGGATTTTGCTCAGGGTTTGATTGATTCGATTTTAGCTACGGGAGACGGAGAAAGCATTGATACGGCTTATCATGTTTTGAGTCCTCATGATGAATTCGCCGTTTTGAATTATTTTGAATACGAGGAAATAGAAGCCGATACAGTTGATGATGGATACGTCGTTTATGATTGGGTAGATGTTAAAACTACGGATGGAGATGAAAAAACTGTTTATTTTAATGTGACCGAAGTGGCGGATAGACTGGCTGAACTTTACTAGGCACCAAACATCATTTCTCTCAGATCTTCGTCTATCATTTCTTGGCTCCAGTAAGGGTCCCATACTATTTGTGCCTGTACACTGTTTAAATCTTTGTATATTCGCATTTGGTCTTCCACTTGTTGTAAGAGCATCGGGCCTACCGGACAGGAAGGTGATGTAAGAGTCATGTAGACTATGCAATTGTCGTCTTTATCGATTTTAACATCGTATATCAGGCCCATGTCGACTACCCCTATTCCGACTTCCGGGTCGACTACTTTATTGAGCTCTTTCCAGTAGGTTTCGGTACGTTTCTCTTTTGGAACCGGTGTTATTTTAAGCATCTGTTTTTGTTGTTAAGGCTTTTTTGACAGTTGCGAGGCCCAGCAGCGCGCACTTTATGCGTCCCGGGGAGATAGGAATATTTAGTAAATTCATAATATAATCTTTGTCCAGTTTTGCTATTTCTTTTGTGGATTTTCCAATTAATTGTTCTGTGAGCATTGAAGTCGCGGATTGAGATATCGCGCATCCTTCTCCCGAAAACTTTATGTCGTTTACTTTACCTTCTTTGATTTCGAGGTCAATAGTGATTCTATCTCCGCAAAGTGGATTGTACTCGGTTGCCACATTGGTTGCTTTATCCAAAGTTCCTTTATTTCGTGGATTTTTGTAGTAATCCAGTATTATTTCCGAGTAAAGATCCATGTCTTCTTTGAGTTATTTTGAAAATGTTCAGGGCTTTTTTTAGTGCTTTTTCAGCTCTATCTATGTCTTCGTAGGTGTTGTATATATAGAAACTTATTCTTGCGGTGGAAGTAAGATTTAATTTGTCCATAAGTGGCTGTGCACAATGATGTCCTGATCTTATAGCTACTCCTTCTTCATTGAAAATCGAGGCAATGTCGTGTGGATGAATTCCTTTAATTGTAAAGGAAAGGACGGAAGCACCATTTTCAGGACAATGGATTCGTACGGATTTATATGGAGAGAATTTCTTCTTTGCATACTCCAGTAGCTGTTTGTCGTGTTTCTGAATATTTTTTAGTCCGATGTTTTCCAGATAGGAAAGTGCTTCGTTGAATGCAATAACATCTGCGATATTTGGTGTGCCGGCTTCGAATTTATGAGGGACTTCATTCCATGAAGCCTCCTTTTCTGTGACTGTTAGGACCATGTCGCCACCGTGCATGAATGGCGTCATTTCTTCCAGTATATCCAGCTTTCCATATAAAATGCCCACGCCGGTTGGTCCCAGCATTTTGTGGCTTGAAAA
>JAQBYK010000030.1 GCA_027622635.1 bacterium | reverse complement strand
AGACTAAGATGTTCTGTCGCTGTGATAATGATTCTTGGGACAAGGAGCCCAATATCAACGTTTGTCCTGTTTGTATGGGCTTCCCTGGTCAACTTCCCGTTGTTAACAAAATTGCAGTTGAAAAGGGTATAAAGGCCGCCTTGGCACTAAATTGCAATATTCCTGAAACCAGTAAATTTGATCGCAAAAACTATTTTTACCCTGATAGTCCAAAGGGATTTCAGATTTCCCAGTTTGATGAGCCTGTATCTGAAAAGGGATGGGTTGATGTTGAGATTCCCGATGAAGATCGATTTATAAAGGTTGGTATAACACGTTTGCATCTTGAGGATGATGCCGGAAAGCTAACACATGTACGTGATGCCTCTCTGGTGGATTTTAATCGTGCAGGTACCCCACTTATGGAGATAGTCTCCGAACCTGATTTGCGAAGCGCTAAGGAGGCATCTGCTTATGCCAAGGAGATTCAAAAGATTGTGAGATATGTGGGATCCAGTGATGCCGATATGGAAAAAGGAATGATGCGTTTTGATGCAAGTGTTTCCATTCGTCCCAAGGGTGAAGAAAAACTCTATCCTCGTGCAGAAATAAAAAATCTCAATTCTTTTAAAATGCTCGAAAATGCTATTGAACATGAAATTAAGAGGCAAAAGAAGAGTTGGGAAAAGGATGGACCTCTTGGGGGACCTGTTACCGTTGGATGGGATGATGACAAGGGTGAGACATTTTTTATGCGGGAAAAAGAGGAGAGCAATGATTATCGATATTTCCCTGAGCCTGATATACCACCTTTGGTTGTTACTGAAAAGGAAGTTGAGGCTTTTCGTAAGGAAATTCCCGCTTTGCCTAATGAGAGGAAGAGAAAATATATGGATGATCATGGACTTACTGAAGATGATGCGCGGATTTTGTCCAGCGATTTTAGGTTGGCACAGTATTTTGAAGATGTTGTAGATAAATGTGGTGACAGTAAACTTGCAGTTTCATTCATCAATACAATCTTGATGAAGCATTTAAATGAAGAGTTAATTGGTGTTGATGATCAAAAAGTGACTGCTGAGATGATGGGGGATTTGATTTCACTTGTTGCCAGTGGAGAGATATCCAATAATGCTGCGAAGGGTGAAGTTTTTGAGGAAATGTATAAGAGTGGGCGTGGTGCGGCTGAAATTGTTAGGGAAAAGGGTCTTAAACAAGTTAGTGATGAGGGAGCTATCGAAGAAGCTTGCAAAAAAGTGATTGAGGCTAATCCAGGACCTGTTGAAGATGTGAAAGGTGGTAAGGATAAGGCGATAGGATTTTTAGTTGGTCAGGTTATGAAAGAGATGAAAGGTCAGGCAAATCCTAAAATTGCAAATGATGCTTTAAAGCGTATAATGGGTCTATAAGATAATTTTTATACTATGTTTGCAACTTCCGGTGACATTTTGAACATGAGTCTGGCGATAGGTTTTATTGTCTTGGTGATCTTTCTGTGTATTTTGATTTTTTATGCAATCTTGATTTTGAGGGATGTGACTAAGGTTGTGGATGATGTTGCTGAGATTGTAGAGAAGGTTCACAAGACTATCGTTGAGCCGCTTAGGGCTATCGATTATGTGATTGACAAGGCTAAACCTTATATTGATACGGTTCTGGATAGGAGGGCTAAGGGAAAGAAGAAGAAATAATTATTTTTAACAAATTTCATTATGGCTTCAGAAAAGGGTAAGCATATTGTTGATTCTTTAAATTGGCGCTGTGCAGCTAAAATATTTGATTCTGGCAAGAAAGTGAGTCAGGAAGATTTACATACTATTCTTGAAAGTGGCAGACTTGCGCCAAGCTCATCAGGGATTGAGCCCTGGAAATTTATAGTTGTTACAAATCCTGAGGTGCGCCAGAAATTAAGGGTGGCTAGTTATGACCAACCTAAGGTTACCGATGCCTCTCATATTGTTATTATTGCTCGTAGAACAGATTCGGAAAATATTTCTCCGGATGTAATTGCCAGAACTGCCAAGGCTCAGGGCAAGTCCGAGGAGGATCTTGATGGTCTTAAAAAAATGGTTGATCAAACAGTTTCCATGAAATCTGATGGAGATGTTCGTGATGGATGGATTGCTGCACAAACTTATATTCCACTTGGTATTATGGTTCAAACCGCTGCACTTCTTAAAATCGATACATGTCCTATGGAAGGATTTGATCCCTCTAAAGTAAATGTGATTTTGGGTCTATCGGAAAAAAATTTAAGTGCTACTACAATGCTTGCAATCGGATATAGAGGAGATGATCCTTATGCTGATCTTCCAAAAACCCGTCAATCTTATGATGAGGTTGTGGAGTTTGTTTAATTTGGTGGAGCTGAGGGGATTCGAACCCCTGACTTCATCCATGCCATGGATGCACTCTAGCCAGCTGAGTTACAGCCCCAATGTGAAACAGGATTTTATCCTGTTTCACATATTCTAGGGAGTTTCAATTTTATTTCAACCAAAAAATGCTTCAAGTATTTGTTACTTAACTTTATTTCATAGGTATTTGTCTACAGGCGGTATCGCAAAATCTTCATCGGAAATTTCACTGTCGCCCTATATATCCTCGCGATACGACTTGGTTGTTGAGCCACGCGATATAGCCATTCCAGTCCGATCTTTTGCATCCATCCCGGTGCGCGTTTTCTTACCCCAGCTATATAGTCGAAAGTCCCACCTATTCCTACGGCAACTGATACTTTTGGCATTTTTTTGAGATTTCTATTGATCCACATCTCTTGTACAGGTGCTCCGTAAGCTACAAAAAGAATTTGTGCCTGCGAGTCATCAATCATTCTTCTGATTTCTTTTTCATCTTTTTCTTTTGGTGATCCTGCGTAGGTTCCTACGATGTTAATTTTTTTATGCTTTTTCTCAAGAATCTCTTTGACTTGCTCTGCTACGCCTTCATCTGCTCCAAGTAGGAAAATCTTTGTGTCTTCACAGCTCTTGCAAATACTTTGCATTAGATCTGCGCCTGTAACTCTCTCTGGCAATTCGCTGCGTATGTATCTTGGATAAATAGCGATCATTAGCAAACTCCAAAACCATTTCAGGATTTTCATACTTTTAAAAATCGAGTTTTCAGTGATTTTCAAATATTTAGCTGCCCATAATATACCTATCCCATCAGGAATATTGAGATCTGAACGATTTAAAACTTTTAGGAATTTGTTGTTATTTTGAGCTTCTAAAACCATCTCCGGATTTGGAGTGATAATGTGTTTCTGAATATCTCCCTGTGCCCATTGAATAGCAGTCTCAGTGGCTTGTTTAAGGTTAATATAGTCGAATCTGACTTTTAGGATTTTTTGCATATGAATGTGAAGTTTCTGTCTATGTTCTCCGATATGATTTTAAAACCATTGTGTGTTAGTAGTTTCTGCAGTTCTTTTTTAGTGAAGGCGTAGTAATACCTCTTTACTCCTGATTTTCCCCAGGGAATGAATGTATCGCGCCATTCGTATTTGCCGAGTGATAATATATGTCTTAATCGCGCTTTCCAAATGTATTTCTTGTATTTTGGCTGGAAAAGATTCCAATTGCTGATTATTAGTGTGCCTTTTTTCTTGAGAATGCGACACATTTCCTGTATTGCCTTTTTCCTTAATTCCTTGGATGGAATATGGTGGAGAGAAGCAATCGCTATTGCTACATCTACATCGTGGTCATCTAGAGGTAGATTAAGCAGATCTCCGTGAATAAATTTGGTTTTCTTGGCTCGTGCATGTTCGAGCAGTCTTTTGCTGTTATCGATTCCTATGTATTTGATTTTGCGGTGCTCTTTTATGAAATCATAAAATCTACCGTTTCCACAACCAAGGTCAGCTATGAAATCCTCGTCTTTTATGTATTTTAGGAATGATTTGAATTCTTTCCAGTCTGATTGACGCGATTGATTGAATTCTTCGGAAATAGTGTTGTAATCCTTCTTGATTTTTTTAAGTAACTTCTTGGCGGTTTTATCTCGCATGTGTTGATTATAATATGTTAAAATCCGCTTTGCTATGGACTTTTCCAAGATTGATCTTGAGGATCATCAAAAATTAGCTCGAATTATAATAAAGAGGGCGGCAAGCCGTTCTTTCAAAAATCGAAGTGCCTTCGAACGCTTTCGGAATGGAATTATAAAAGAGAACAAGGGAGTGATTTTTCATAATCTGTATTTCATAAAGGCATATAACGATTTGCTTTCGGAGGGTGATATCAAGGAAAATAAATCCTTGGTGAATCTAATTCAGAAAAGATCGGTGCGGACTATGAGTGGAGTTGCTCCTGTTACGGTTCTTACAAAACCTTTTCCATGTCCCGGGCGTTGTATTTATTGTCCTACGGATGTTCGGATGCCAAAAAGCTATCTTCCCAGTCAACCTGCTGCTCAACGCGCATTTAGGCAGCGTTTTAATCCATATACTCAGGTGTTTGTTCGTCTTAAGGCTCTGCAGATGACGGGTCATGAAGTGTCAAAGGTTGAATTGCGTGTTATTGGTGGTACTTGGAGTAGTTATCCAAAGCGATATCAAACTTGGTTTTTGAAACAATGTCTGAAGGCAATGAATGAATTTCATCGCCAGCTGGGAAAAGGAAGTATAAAAACGCAGGATGTTGTCAGCGTGTACGGTACCGATACTGTTAATACTATGATCATAAAACCTCTGCAGGTAGGTCTACGCTGGCTCGACGTTGTAAAAGAGAATGAAACTTCAGATGTGCGTTGTATTGGTATTAATATCGAAACAAGGCCTGATTTTATAAGTGAGAAAGAAGTTCGGAGATTGAGGTATTTGGGAGTTACCAAAACGGAGATTGGTGTGCAGACTACAGATGATAATGTGCAGGAATTGACTAAGCGGGGCCATGGTCTAGATGCGGTTATAAAAGCAACAAGACTTCTCAAAGATGCCGGCTTTAAAATTGGTTATCACATGATGCCCAATTTGCCCGGTTCTTCTGTTGAGCTTGATAAACGAATGATAGGCGAGCTCTTTGAGGGACCTGATTATCAGCCGGATTATCTAAAAATCTACCCATGTATGGTGATTCCCGGGACTGAGTTGTCTGAGGATTATAAAAATGGAAAATATGAGCCCTATGATGACAAAACTTTGGAAGAAGTAATATATGAAGAAATGAAATCGGTTCCTGAATGGTGCCGAGTAGATCGGGTGGCTCGTGATATTCCCGCTCCTGATATTGAAGCTGGATCAAAAGTTTCTAATATTAGACAGATAATAGAGATTCGTTTGGAAAAGGAAGGTACTCCATGTAGAGATATTCGCACTCGAGAGGTGCAAAACACTGTAGTTGATCCCGATAATGTTGGATTAGTGCTCCGTGAATACGAAGCTAGTGGGGGACAGGAGCTTTTTATGTCTTATGAGGTGGATGACAAATTAATTGCCTTACTTCGATTGCGATTTCCGGGAAAAACATTTATTCCTGAGTTAAAAAATTGTGCCATTGTTAGAGAGGTTCATGTGTATGGACGGCAGCTGGCAATCGGTGATAAGCAAGCCGGTCAAAAACAACATATTGGTTGGGGATCAAGATTGATGCAGGATGCTGAGGGATTGGCTAGAAAGGCTGGCTATAAAAAAATGGCTGTAATATCAGGAATTGGTACACGCGAATATTATTTAAAAAAAGGATATAGGTTGAAAGGCACCTATATGCTTAAGACTTTATAGGTAACCTCCAACTTGTAAATCCCATAATCTTTTGTAGAGACTGCTTTCTTTGCTTACGAGGTCGGTGTGTTGACCTTGTTCAATTATGCGTCCGTTAGCCAGAACAAAAATACGATCTGCGCCCATAATCGTTGATAACCTATGGGCAATTATAAATGCTGTCTTGTTTTTGATTAGATTGTTTAGTGCGGATTGGATTATTTTTTCAGATTCGCTATCCAAGCTGCTTGTGGCTTCGTCTAATATCAAAATCCTGGCATTGCTTAAAATTGCTCTGGCAATAGCCACTCTTTGACGTTGTCCTCCTGATAATTTGACACCACGTTCTCCAACAAAAGTCTCATATCCTTTAGGGAAATTCTTGATGAATTCATGGCAGTGAGCCATTTTTGCCGCTGCTATGACTTCTCTGTTACTGGCATTTTTTCGTCCATAGCGGATGTTGTCCATGAGTGATCTGTGAAATAGAATCGGATCTTGTGGAACAAGGGCTATAGTCTTCCTCAAACTATCTTGAGTTGTCTTTGATGTGTCTTGATCATCAATTAGGATTTTTCCTCTATCTATTTCAAATAGACGCAACATCAATTTAACGATAGTTGATTTTCCTCCTCCGGATGGCCCTATTAAAGCGATTTTTTCTCCCGCCTTAACTTTAAAAGATAGGTTTTTGATGACCGGTTCATCATTTCCATAGCCGAAATTTACTCTCTTGAACTCTACTTTTCCTCGAACAGATCTTAGAACTTTAGCGTCCGGTATATCTTTTACTTCAACTTCCGTGTTTAGGATTACCGTCATTTCTTCACTGTCAGCTAAGGCTTCATACAGTTCGCGCAGGTTTCTTCCGAAATTCCACAACTGATGAAACATTTCAAATAGATATGCCTGAATTAAGAAGAAATCCGCTGTTTCTATAGATCCTTTCTCCCAAAGTTTAATTGCCGTATATAGAATTGCAAATTCGAGCAAGATCATGAATGCTGCTTGTCCTGCTTCAATATGTGAGCTGACATCCCAAGCTTTTTTGGTTATTTTATACCACTTATGTGTAACTTTTTTAAATTTTGAGACTTCATAATTGAGAGCTGAAAATAGCTTAACGTTTGTACTATTTGTTATAGTATCCGCTAAAGCCGCAGTAACTTTACTGTCCTGTTTAGAGCGTGGTATATCGTATTTCAATTTGTATACTGAGAATTTGAGATTAACCACAATGAAAATAATAGTCCAAATACCCATAATTAGTCCCAGGTAAGGATTTATATAAGACAAAACAACTAATATTATCAGTAGTTTTAGGCTCATTGGTGTTATATCCCAATATATTTTGTCTGCGACCCTTTCGAATCCGCGAACGATTCGATTGATTTTCTTAACTAATGCTCCGGCAAAGTTGTTAGTGAAGAATCTGAATGAATGTAGGTGTAGACGCTCAAAACATTCATTACTTATATTTGCCATGACTCCTGGCTGAAAAAAGTGATTTGTGTACTGAGCAAAACGCCAGCTTATCCATTCAATCCCTTCTACAAGCATAATCCATAATAAAGTGCCTATCAGGGCATTTACGATTACTGATTTATCTTGACTGCTAATCAGTATATCGAAAAATTCTCTGAACAATATAGGCCAAATCATTCCTGCCAGAGTCCCCAAGATCAGAGCAGCGGTCATTATCACCATTTGCAGTTTGAATTGCTTGGCATGGAAAATAAAATACTTGAGTGTTTTTTTGGTGTTGTTCTTCATGACGATTAAATAAGGCCATTGTTTTACCATAATTTGACTGTCTTGTAAAGACTGCGATGAATTTAGTATTTGTCAAATTTGGCTTTGATTACTTAAAACGGGCGACTGTTAGCCTTTGTTACATGGATGACTCTTTCTAAACAGGCTATTTTGTGGTATCATATTCTGATAATTTTACAAATTTGATCATGGATGCATCTGCTGCTGAAAGAATTGATTCGAGTGAAGAGCCTATTGATATGCTCGCTAGTTTAAACACTAGGTTGGGAGCTCTTTCTTCCGATTTAAAGGGAAAAGAGGGAAGTGATCGTGTGCCTGTTTTGAGGGAAATGAGGGATCTTTCTGAAAAAATCGCCCAAATTTCCGCTCAGGAACTTCTTGAGTTGGAGGCTCAGGATCAAGAGATAGTCGATGAGCTGGTTGAAAAAATACGAGGTGATTCCGGTGTTAGGGGATTGATTAAAAAGATATTTGTTTCCAAGGAGAAAAGGCAGCCTTTTAACATGAAGCTTAAGGATCAATATTTGGCATTTTCCGCTGCAATTGAAAAAATTGTTATTGAAGGTGAAGAATTTGATTTGGGGGATCTTGATGTTCTCTTGGAGGATGCTGAGGCTATTGCTCAATCTGGTGGGTATAAGCCTGATTCTACTGATCGCGTTTCACAGATTTGGCGAGAGGAGGCCTTGAAACCTCTTAAGGATGCTGTAAACGAAGTTAAACTAAAGCAAGGAAGTGGATACTCTATTCTGAAACTTAAGAAGGTTGGTGCTAATTTTGCCCAATTTGGGCAAAATTGGATGCTTCGACTTAACAAGCTTTTTGATGAAGAAACCGGTGCCAAGGTGAAATCTGAGGACAAAGCTGAGGCTAAGGACGAATCTGAGGCTAAGGACGAATCTGAGGCCGCTTAACTTTTATATATGGCTAATTCCAAATCATTTGAAAACCCAGATGGAGTTTCCTCTAAAATGGATAAATTGAGATTTCGTCCTGAAATGTTTAGATCTCTATCTGATGAAGTTGGCAAACCCCTGATTAGGTCTGAAAATAATAGAAATACAGTTCATGATAAATTATTAAATTATCATTCGGGAATAAGTAATATTTCAAATAATGAAGAAGGAACTAAGGTAAAGGAGGCTTTTGCTGCAGATCTCACCTTATTAGATAAATTTGAAAAGCGTCCTTCACTAAAGCTAAAAAATAAAAAAGATTATGAAATTGTAAAATCCAGGGTTTTAGGATCACTTGAAAAACATGAAGGTTCAAAGGATTCTTCAAGGCGCACTTATGCTAATTATGTAGATGTTTTGCGTGATGAAAATATTTCTGCGCAAATTGTTGCTGCTGGAGGTGATATAGCATCATGGCGTGCAAAAAGGATGAATCTTGAAAAAGAGTATGTTTCTTGTGGAATCTCCTATAAGGAATATATTATTGAGCGCGATCAAATCAATGCTGAGGCAATTGAGGCTTCTTCTGATGAAGACTTGAAAGAGCTTTGGAAGGAATATGAGGAGGATTCTGAGTCAAAGGACTATCTAGTGGGCCAGTATAATGATTCTAAGGAAACAGATAATGGCGAGATTGTTGTTGAGGATGAGAAAACTGCAAATGATGCCCTTGACGGTACAAAAATTAATTCATCCGATTTTGAAATTGAAATAACTGCGGACGGTAAGGCAACTGTAAAAACTGAGAATGATTTTACCGTTGATATATTGGTTTGTCAGGATCAGGGAGGCGATTTTGTTTATTATTTGAGCGATAGGTATTCAGGTGAACCGGTTAGGGTTATGTCTGAGGACTTGATTGATAGTATTGATGATCGTCAACTTGATGCATATTTGAGTAGTGAAATTACTCCTCATATTGGCGATGAAGAATCAATTTCTGATATTCCTGATGAAACTATTGTGAATGTTGCGAAGGGCTTGATTGGAGATGGGCTGGGCAGGGGATATAAAATAGATGGAGATAACAGGTTGGTTTTAGATAATTTGGTTAAGTTATTGTTGGTTAAGGATGTGGAATATGCAAGTTTGGAGAAAAAAATAGGGTTCCTGGGAAATTTCTTAACTACTGATCAAAATAAGGATTCCTTGAGAAGGTTTTTACTTAATTATACTGATGAGATTGAAAAGCGCGGGGAAGTACAAATATCAGGTTTGGAAGAGGTGCTAGGGTAGACAGCCTTTAGTTTGCACAATGTATCTTGTGCGAAGCAATTTGCATTTTACCATTTTAAACTTTCGATTTAAGGCTTTTTCTACAAAAAGACGATGTTTAGTTCGTCATCTTATTTTGCTGAAACTCTTGTTTGGCTTATTTCAGGCCTATTTTAATCTTTAATAAAAATCTCGTCTTGGTCGATAATCTTTTCTTGAAGAGCTGGGTGATTTTTGAGAAGTGGATCTTTTGCTATTATCTTTTCTGCGCTCTTTCGAGCTTTTTCAATAGTTATCGAATCTGTCAATGTTGCCATCTTGAGGTCGGGGATTCCACTTTGGCGGATTCCGTAGATTTCGCCCGGTCCACGTAGTTCCAGATCTATTTCGGCCAATTTAAAGCCACTGGCGTGTTTTTCCATTGATTTCATGCGAGTTGTGCCTTCTTGAGACAGATTGCCGGTGAAAAGGAAACAATAGGACTTGTGCTCTCCCCTGCCCACTCGTCCGCGAAATTGGTGTAATTGTGATAGACCGAAACGTTCTGAGCCTTCTATTATCATTATTGAGGCGTTTGCTACGTCGATGCCGACTTCTATCACTGAGGTTGAAACTAAAACCTGAATTTGATTATCCTTGAAATCTTTCATAATTTGGTCCTTCTCTTCTTGCTTGAGTCTTCCGTGTAGGAGCCCTAATTTTAGATGTGGAAAAATATGTTCACTTAGGAAAGCATATTCCTTAATTACCGATTTTACCTCCAGTACATCGGATTCATCTATTAGGGGACAAATCACGAAGGCTTGTCTCCCCTTTTTTACTTGGTCTTCAACCCAGCGATAGGCTTCTGTTCTTTTATTTTCCGGTACTACTCTGGTAAGTATTTCTTGTCTTCCTTTCGGCATTTCATCGATAATTGAAAGATCTTGGTCTCCATAAATTGTGATGGCAAGTGTTCGTGGAATTGGCGTTGCTGTCATACTTAATAGATGCGGTGATCCGAAACTTTTTAGTTTGTCTCTTTGTTTTACACCGAAACGATGCTGTTCATCTATTATTGCAAGCCCTAAATTTTTAAATCCGATTTTATCCTGAATGAGTGCATGTGTGCCGATCACAATGTCTACTGTCCCGGTTTTCATTTGGTTAATTATGATTTCTTTTTGTTTTTTTTGTGTACTACCAGCAATGAATTGAATATTTAAGCCCGGCAGTGTTTTCATGAATGTTTGATAATGTTGCTTGGCAAGTATTTCCGTTGGAGCCATTATTGTTACCTGATAGCCGTTTTGGATTGTATTTAAGGCTGCCAGCGCGGCGACGATTGTTTTACCTGAGCCTACGTCTCCTTGGACAAGTCTGGTCATTGGTAAGTCCTTTCTTAGATCGTTAAGAATATCTTTCAGGACACGTTTTTGAGCCGTGGTGAGCTCAAATGGCAGGCCTTCAATTGTTTTTTTGAGAATGCCTGTTTTTAATTCAATTTGCTTGGCTTCACCTTTTTTAATGTTTTGCCAGAACCACTTCTTTTGAAGAACTTTTAGCTGAAGTAGAAATAATTCATCGAAAGCCAGCCTTTCTCTCCCCTCTTTGAGTGTTTCCTCATTTTCCGGGAAATGTACATTT